>CAZFLF010000626.1:0-4803 GCA_964519825.1 uncultured Pirellulaceae bacterium
CCTGGTTGGCTTCGAACGCCAAAGGCAAGTTGCCGTAACCCGTCGCCCCCGCAGGCACGCCGCTCAGGAGTCGTCGGTCTTCGAGTGATTCTATTCGCAATCGCACGGCATGGCGGATCGGGCGGCGGCCGTGACGGGCGGCGCGGCGGCCGGACAGCGATTTGAGTCCCCAGAGAGAATTCATAGGATTAGTCCTTTTAGTGATTCGGCCTGCGAAGTTAGCTGCTGAGCGAAAAGTAGATAGTAGTTCCAGTTGGGAAACCGAGGGACCAATGGGGCTTCATTCGTCAATGCGGAATTCGCACCGATATCGCGCAGAGAATTCTGAAAAGATTCGCAATTGGTCGAAGGACACCGTGTTTACTACTGCGTCAGCAACGCGTGCGTGATGGGGAGAGCTACCCAGCGCACGCAGAATGCTGGGGACGCGTGAGTATTTCGAGCTTGAAGATCGCCCCGCGACAACTCACGGTAAGATTGGGACAATTTGGGATTTCTTAGGCGACGAATCGTCTGTCGGCGGTACTTTCCTCGCGAGCTTCAGGATTTCTGCCGCCTCGTCTCGAAAGCGGCGAAGCTCTTCATTCTCAGGTCTACGTTTCTCCGTCCACGCGCACGCCCGTTCGTACCAGCTGCGAGCTTCATCCTGATGCCCCAACTGCAGATGGGCCATCGCCAGGAAAAAACCATTGAAACCAAGCATGGCGCCCGGCTGGAACTTCTCGGAACGTTCCAAGGCATCGATGGCGGCTTTCCAGTCTCCAGCGCGGTAGTGGGCAACTCCGAGTGTATTCCAATTACCCGCGTCGGGGACAAGTTCCACCGCCTGCTTGGCATATTCCATTGCTTGCGTCGGATTGCGAGCCTCGACTTCGGGAACTGTGGCCAATTCCCACGCTAGATTGTTTAGCACCGCCGCCGCCCTTTGCTTGATCGCAGGCTCCGTCGGTTTCAGAACCAGGGCCTCACGACACTCGGAGACTAGCTTCTCGATGACTTCATTGGATTCTTTGTGCTGGCCATTTCTCCAGAGAATGCGGCTCAGTTCAATTTGATATCCGTTGATTCGGTCTAAATAGTTGGGAGAGTCGGGGAATTGGGCCACGAGCTTCTCTTGTATTTCCAGCGCTGCGCGAATCGATTGTTCCGCTTCCTGAAGTCGTCCCGAAGTTTTCCATAGCATGCCCAGATTGTAATATCGACGCGCCATTTCACTTTGCAATTCGATTGACGTGGGGAAGTCGTTGCTAAACTTGCGACAGATGTCGATGGCACGCTTCATTAGCCGTTCAGCTTCCTGGACCTGACCGGAGCGAATCAGCACTTCGGCGATATAATGCAATTCGATCTGTCTCAGCAAAATGCCAGGAATTGTTTCGGCTACTTCGACGGCTGACAGCCATGCTTGTTTTGCGGCCGCCAAATGGTCTGCATTTCCGTCGACTAAGAGCATGCGCGACTGGGCTTGGTAGCAACGGATCAAGCCCGAATGATATCCCGCCTGCCCGGGATGCTCGTTGATCAAGCGCTTCCAGACTTCAGCCGATTGCTTGGTAGTTTCCATGACCTCGCTTGGATCGCGGGCCACGAACTGAGAATCTGCGGCCAACAGTGTGGCATTCAGTGTTGCGCCAACCTGGTTATAGAGATTGTGAGGCGATTCGAGTGTGGGAAAATCGTCGACAAGCCGCATCGCAGCCTCCAAGCCGACGAGTGCGGGATTAAAAGCATCTAGGGCGCGGCCGCCCCTGAGGAGCAGTCCCGCTTTTCTGTCGAGTGCATGAATTTGCCACGCCCGAAACTCGATCGAATCGGGCTGCGTTTCCAACAAACCGCGCCAACAGTCGAGCGATTTGTCGACGATGGCGAGCGCGTCATCAAATCGACCGGCCGATTCATAGGGCGACATCAGGTCTACATAACACCAACCGAGAACGCTTTGGTTCCAATCGGGAGCCCGCTGGGCGATCAGAATCGCCTTTTCTTTGAGTGCTATTCCCTCGTCGCGCTTGCCTTGGCCCACATATTCCTCGGCCAACGCGCGATACGCGTTGGCAAGATAACAAATCAATACCTGGGATACGCTCTCGCGCTCATCGCGTTTGGCCACGTCGGGTGGCACAACAGCAGGACAGTGCCGCCCATTTGCGACTAGCAACAAAGCTAGCGACAGGTCCTGCGGTGGCCGCGCGGCCAACGGCTCGAGCAAGTCGACGACGTTTTGCATGTGCCTGATCGTCTCTGGACTGCGGGGGAACCAACCAAGCGCCAACTCCGCCGCGGCCAGATCAAACGCATAGATCGCCGATTCAGGATATTGCTTGTGTAACTCGCTAAGGAGGCGATGTGCTTTTTTCCAAAGAACGAGGTCCTGTTCCGGCCAAGTCTTGACGGGCAAGTCTTGCAGGGCCCATGCCACCCGATGGAAACCCATGGCTGCACGATGGCGAACCGTAGGATCCCGTTTGTCTTCATTAAGTAGCGCCTCGTAGAATCTTAGCGCATCGCTGATGATCGCTGTCGAAACGTTCCGATTCTTTTCGCTGCCGATACGTATCACCATCTGATCGACGGAGTCGATGGCCCGGTGCAAATTTCCATTTGCCGCCTGGTGATGTCGATTTGCCTCCTCGCGCGCTTCGGTTTCGTTTACCAATCGAGTATTTGCCAACACCAGCCGCTGGTCGGCCAAGATACGAGCAGCACGGGCCTCAATTGCCTGCCATGCGCTCAACGCCGACCCAGCAATTAGGGCGGCCGCCACAATGCCCGTTGTGACCAGAACTCCGCGGTTCTTCCGCATGAATTTCCGCGCCCTATACCACGTCGACGTTGGACACGCCTGCACGGGCTCGTCGGCCAGATACCGCTGCACGTCCAGCGCGAAGCCGTTGGCAGTCTCGTAACGGCGATTGCGGTCTTTGTCCAGGGCCTTCATGGCGATCCAGTCCAATTCGCCGCGCACCAACTTGGTGAGCTTCGCCGGTTCCGATTGCCGCTGGGCGGAGATCGACGGCAATGTGTCGTGCGACTCCGACAGTCGCGTGCTCGGCTTGGGCGGTTCGTCCTCGCGAATGATCCGCAGCAGCTCGTCAAACGCAGCCGTCTTCAGTCGAGCTCGATCCAGCGGCGGCGTCCCAGTCAACAACTCGTATAACAACACTCCGAGACTGTAGATGTCGCTACGTGTATCAATGTCCTGGTTGTTCAGTTCGGCTTGCTCGGGGCTCATATACTCGAGCGTGCCCACTAAAGCGCCGAATTGAGTGAAGAGAGTCTTTTCCGTCAGTTGCTGCCCGGTGGCTTTGGCGACGCCGAAGTCGATGACCTTGACGACAGGCTGGCCGTCGTAGGGCGCAATCAGAATGTTGGACGGCTTGATGTCCCGGTGGATGAGCCCTTTCTGGTGGGCGTGTTGAATCGCCTGACAGACCGGAATAAAGAGCTCGAGCCGTTGACGGGGCGTCAAGCGGTGCTCGTCGCAATACTCGGTGATCGGCCGCCCCTTGACCAGCTCCATCACGAAGAACGGATGTCCCGATGCTGTCGTGCCGGCGTCCAGCACCTTGGCGATATTGGGGTGATCCATAAGGGCCAGCGCCTGCCGCTCGGCTTCAAAGCGGGCAATTACTTCGCGAGTATGCATCCCAGGCTTAATGATCTTCAGCGCCACGCACCGCCGGACCGGCTCGAACTGTTCGGCCATGAACACGACGCCCATGCCCCCAACTCCGATCTGCTGCAGCAGCTTGTAGGGGCCGATGATCGAGCCGGGGGCTTCGCGAATGGGCGATTCCGCATCAAGTCGGGTGAATGCAGGGGATTCCGCTGCCAGGAAACTTCCCGCCTGGTCGTCGGCTTGCAGCAGCTCTTCGACACGCCGGCGCAGGTCGACGTCGGGGCCGCAAGCCTCTGCCAGGTAAGTGTGGCGCTCCGCGGCCGATTCGATGTGCCGGGCGGCGATGAAAATGTCACGTTCGTTCACAGCGTTGTTCTCCCAGGTCCGCGCATGAAAACGGGGATTCATTCCTCAATGCGTAATCCGTTCCGATTTCACGCAGAGAATTCCGAAAAGTTCATCTGCCGACCTAGTCGCTTGCCGGTCGCAACGCGCGGAACAGCCAAGCTCGCGCATAAGCCCAAATATCATCGGCGGTACGCGGCGCCACGCCCAGCGATTGGGCGGCCTCGGGGATGGTAAGTCCCGCGAAGTAACGGAGCTTCACCAACTCCGCAGCTCTAGGATCGACCGTCTCGAAGCGAGACAGGGCTTCGTCGAGCGCAAGCACGTCATCAGGGGGATCCGTGGAAACCAGCGCGGCCTCATCGAGTATTTCGCGGCCACGATCGCCACCCCGCTTGGCGCTCTGATGGCGACGTGCTCGATCGACAAGTATCCGGCGCATGGCCTCGGCAGCCGCGGCGAAGAAATGCGCACGCCCGTCCCACGGACTGGTTGGCTGTTGGCCTACGAGACGCAAATAGGCTTCGTGCACCAGAGCCGTGGCCTGCAACGTTTGCCCGGGCGCCTCCTGAGCCATCCGGGCCGCCGCCAACTTACGCAGTTCCTCATACACCAGAGGCAACAATTGTTCGGCGGCGGCGGAATCGCCCTTCTCGGCCAAAGCAAGAATCTGCGTGATGTCGTTCATCACGAAAGTGTAATAGAATCCCCCGCACTTTTCAGTGTCTGCTCCTGCAAATCGACTGACTTCGAAGATGCTCCGTGGGGCCAAACCCTTTCGGCACATCCATCGTCAAGACTCGTCCCGAGTCGCCAGCAAGTCGGTACCCTTCGCCAGC
>CAZFLF010000627.1:0-4797 GCA_964519825.1 uncultured Pirellulaceae bacterium
GACAACCGGCTGGTGCTTCGCGCTGCGAAAAAAGTGGAGACCAATGGCAAGAAGGGTGAAACGGAAGTCCGCGAACAGGAGTGCTATCAGTCGGTGGCGCTGCCCGATGGCATCGACAAGGACAAGGTCGAGGCCAAATACCAGAGCGGCCTGCTGACGGTGACCTTGCCCAAGACCGCCGAGGGCAAAGCCAAGCGGATTGCCGTCAAGAGCGCCTGACATTTCGATTTCGTTCCCAAAGCATTCAACGGAGGAAAAGTTATGAAAGCCAACAACGACACCAAGCTTCAGCACGACGTGCTGGCAGAACTGGAGTGGGAGCCTAGCATCGACGCTTCGAAAATTGGCGTGACGGCCAATGACGGGGTGGTGACCCTCACCGGCTCAGTGAATAGGTATATCGACAAGATGACCGCAGAGCGCGTGGCCAAGCGCATCTACGGGGTCAAGGCGTTGGCCGACGACATTGAAGTCAAGCTCCTAGGCTCCGCAGAGCGGGACGACTCCGACATCGCAGCCGCGGCGGTAAGCGCCTTGAAGTGGGACGCCAGCGTACCGAGCGGCGCCGTCCAGGTCACCGTGCGCAACGGCTGGATTACCCTCGAGGGAGAAGTCGAGTGGGGTTACCAGAAGGACGCAGCCGAACACGCGATTCGCATTCTGAAGGGAGTCAAGTCGGTCGTCAACAACGTCAAGGTGAAAGCCAGCGTAAAGCCTGGCGACGTCAAGGACAAGATCGAGGCCGCCTTCAAACGTAGTGCCGAGATTGACGCCAGACGGATCTCCGTTGAGGCACACGACGGAAGAGTGAACCTCTCCGGGCGCGTGCATTCCTGGACGGAACGCGACGAGGCGCAGCAGGCGGCATGGGCGGCGCCGGGGGTCACCGCGGTCGAGAACCACATCACGGTCGCACCCTAGAGAGACATTACCACGCGCTTGGGTGAGTCTCGCATGATGACCAGGGCTTAGCGGCGCGAAGGAGGATGTGCCATGACAACAAAAATGAGCATCGGTCAGGAACAACAATCGGTCGAAATCCCCATCGACCATAGGATATTGAATGGAATTTTGAATGTGCCGCAGGATGCCCGGGGCATCGTGCTGTTCGCCCATGGAAGCGGCAGCGGTCGGCTCAGCCCTCGTAACCAGTATGTCGCGGGCGTGCTCCAGCAGGCGGGCATGGCAACGCTCCTGTTCGACCTGCTCGACGACGAAGAGGCCGAAAACCGGTCGAAGGTTTTCGACATTGAACTGCTAGCGCAGCGGCTGGAAGCAACGGCGGTTTGGACACAGGAGCGGAAGGAGTCCAAAGTTCTGCGTTTAGGTTATTTTGGCGCCAGCACGGGTGCTGCGGCTGCTTTGGTCGCAGCGGCGCGCCAGGGGAACACCGTCGAGGCGGTGGTTTCGCGAGGTGGACGCCCGGACCTAGCTAAGGACGCTCTGCAGTTTGTCCAAGCGCCGACGCTGCTGATTGTCGGCGGTCATGACGAGCCCGTTGTCGAATTGAACCGGCGGGCGCTGGCCAGTCTGCGGTGCGAGAAGCAATTGACCATCGTTCCGGGTGCAACGCACTTGTTTGTCGAGCCCGGGGCATTGGAGCAGGTCGCGCACCTGGCGTCGGAATGGTTTCAACAATACTTGGCAAAAGGACGCCAGAAACCCGCGGACAGTCAGCGACCCACATCCGACATTCGCGACTGTAAAGGAGCTTGATCATGTTATTTCAGTTCACTAACTTTTAGCCCGCAGTCCGGCAAGGAGATCTCCATGTTTGCCGACCGTGAAGACGCCGCCCGGCAGCTTGCTCAGAAATTGAAACCGCTGAAATTCCGCGATCCACTCGTGTTGGCGATACCCCGTGGTGGTGTCGTCACGGGGGCGGTCCTGGCGCGGGAACTGGATGCAGAATTGGATGTCGTTCTCTCGCGCAAGCTTCGGGCACCGTTCCAGCCGGAGCTAGCCATTGGCAGCGTAGGGGAGGACGGGGAAGTTTATCTCAATCACCATGTGGAGGCGGCCACCGGCGTCGGCAAAGAGTACATCGAGGAGGAACGAAAGCACCAGCTGTGGGAGATTGCCCGCCGGCAAAAGATATTTCGCGCCGCCCGACTGCAAGCACCGACTGTCGGTCGTTCCGTCATTCTCACGGACGACGGGATCGCCACTGGATCGACCATGATTGCCGCTCTCCACGTCGTGAAAACGCACAAGCCTTACGAAGTCATTGTTGCTGTCCCTGTCGCCCCGCCGGATCGGCTGGAGATCATCCGCAGCCTCTGCGATCGGTTGATTTGCCTGCTGGCGTCGGCCGAGTTCTACGCTGTAGGGCAGTTCTACCGGTCCTTTGCTCCGGTCGAAGACGAAGAGGTAGTCCGCATCTTGCGAGAATTCGCACCGGCGACACAGCCGGCCGAGTAATCGATGTTCGCCTGCATTCAGGTGACGTTTGCCTGTCCGCGAAAAGTTGAAAGCTGCAGTCAACGAAGAGTCGAATCGTAGCGCAATTCGATGCCGCTGAGACGGCATGGTGTTTGCCGACCAGGTCTCACTGCTTCAATGATTTATGACCGCGATGGAAGGGTCAGACTTCTGCCCAGTTTCTCATGTCCGCTTGGTGGGGATCAGAGCCATGCAGCTTTCCTTGCAAATCAGCTTTCGGCAGATGGAACACTCGCCGGCGATCGAGGCGACGATTCGCGAAAAAGCGGCCACGCTGGACACATTTTCCGGCCGCATCATGAGCTGCCGCGTGGTGGTCGAGCCGGCTGGGAAACATCACCTGCACGGGAATCAGTACGAGGTCCGCATCGATATCACTTTGCCTGGCGGTGAACTGGTGGTGACCCGCGAGCCGGGCGAGCACAAGGAGTACAAGGACATCGCCATCGCCATCCGTGATGCATTCGATTCTGCGGGGCGTCAGTTGGAAGACTATGTTCGACGTCAGCGGGGGGACGTGAAGTCTCACGCCCGCATGGCTCATGCACGGGTGAGCAAGCTCGTGCCGGCCGGGGACTATGGCTTTCTGGCGACACCCGAAGGCCGCGAAATCTACTTTCATCGGAACAGC
Organism: uncultured Pirellulaceae bacterium; assembly: GCA_964519825.1. Lineage (GTDB taxonomy): Bacteria > Planctomycetota > Planctomycetia > Pirellulales > Pirellulaceae > CAZFLF01. Next base: position 3,074 of record CAZFLF010000627.1, read on the forward strand.
GTGCTCGCCGACGCCTTTGACCGGTTGGTGGTCGGAACGGAAGTGGCCTTTGCCGAGGAGGAAGGCGACCGAGGTCCGCAGGCCAGCACCGTAAAACTGGTTGGGCGGCACGGTGGCATTTAGAGAACCCAGGCAGCCGGCCGAGGCGCTATAAGGATTTGATACAACATAGACTGACCAAGGACTCTTCCGTATGGTCCATTTCGCCATTATCGAGCTAGAGGATGGTTTGACGATTGTAGAACTCCAGCCGGGTCAAGAGCCGGAAGATGCCGCGGCGAGCCAAGGTGGCGTCCTAGTTGATCCTCAGATATTCGCAAGAGGCGTTATGAGTTGGTCTGTCCTAGAAGATGCCACCTTGGCGAACGAATCAAACGGGCCAGATGCCAATGCACGTCGCCTTTCGCCGAAATACCCCTGGCGACTTGGTTGGCTTCCGAGACTTGAACATTACATTCTGGGTCGTGTGCTCCGGGCAGCCGGTAACCCGTCGCTAACTGTTCAGCTTTGGGATGGTCCAGCGCTCGCGCCGGCTGCACAGACGGCATTGCCGCGCGTGCATATTCGGGGCCGTTGGGTGCTCTGGAAGCTGGTGATCGATCCGCTGTTTCAATTCGGCGAGGCCTACGCCGACGGGCGGTTGGAGGTGGAGGGCGATTTAAGCGAGTTGCTGATCACGATCTTTCGTTGCTTTAGCGAGCACCAGCGCCACCGGTCGCTGTTATCGCGGCTCGGCGCGCGCTGTCATTTCCCCCACCGCAATACACTCTCTGGATCGCGCGACAACATTCATCATCATTACGACCTGGGGAACGACTTCTACCGGCTTTGGCTCGACGAGGAGCTTGTCTATACCTGTGCGTACTTTCCGCAGCGGTCATGCACGCTTGAGGAGGCGCAGGTCGCAAAGATGCGCCACATTTGCCGCAAGCTACGCCTACGACCAGGCGAGACCGTGCTGGAGGCCGGTTGCGGCTGGGGCGCTCTAGCCCTGTTCATGGCGCGGCACTATGGCGCTACGGTCAAGGCGTTTAACATTTCCCGTGAACAAGTCGCTTACGCCCGCGAGTGCGCCGTGCGGGAAGGACTTGCCGACCGGGTTGAATTCGTGCAGGACGATTGGCGGAACATGCACCAGCCGTGCGACGCCTTCGTTTCGATCGGCATGTTGGAACACATCGGACGGGGCAACTATCGGCGATTGGGCGAGTTGATCAGCCGCTGCCTTGGGCCGCACGGCCGTGGTTTAATTCATACGATTGGGCAGACTCATCCGCAGCCGCTCAATCCGTGGATCGAACGCCGCATCTTTCCCGGCGCTTACCCGCCGACACTGCAACAGATCGTGGAGGTCTTCGAGCCGAATGACTTCGCGGTGCTGGATGTTGAGAACCTGCGGCTGCATTACACGGAAACCTTGCGACACTGGCGGGACCGATTTGAACGATCCGCCGACAGCGTGCGCGCCAAGTTCGGTGAGCGATTTGTGCGGATGTGGCGGCTGTACCTGTGCGGGTCGCTGGCCGCGTTCGAAAGCGGCAGCCTGCAGCTTTTTCAGGTTCTCTTTAGCAGGGACGCTAACAACGAGATTCCTTGGACGCGGGCGGAGGTGTACGAGCAGCCGTCCGAAGAAGTGACGAAGAGTCGGTGCCGCGCAGGCATTCCCCCAGGGGAGAACGTTCAACGTGGATGCGTTTGATGTGGTGATCGTTGGCGGCGGGGCG
>CAZFLF010000628.1:0-4796 GCA_964519825.1 uncultured Pirellulaceae bacterium
CGCCTGAGCCTTTTTCAAATTGCCCAGATCGTGAATCGCGTCGGTGGCTACGACCCACGGTTGCTCATGGGTTGTCTGCGTCATGAAGCGGGACCGATGCCGCCCCGCGCCGGCGATGTTTCGATTCGGTCGGATAAGTTGGCCGCCGCGCTCGGAGCCGAACCGCTAACTCCGTGGCCGGCTTGGGACGACTTCCTGCCGGATAGCCCAGACTGGCATTTCGACCGTCCGTCTGGCGAAGGAGGCTCGCCCCAATTGCTGGCGGAAGTGCTGTACAACAATCCGCTGTCCCGTGGTAATTCGGTTGTTGGCGAGAGCTAAGCCGCGTTTCAGTTCCTGTGTCGTCGGATGGGATCTGTAAACTGCGTTGGCGACTATTTGTGGCTGGAGTACACTCTCGCCACTGGAATAAGCGTATGAGTCGTACCTACAATACCATCATCACCTCATTCGCTTCTTATTTCGTCATTGCGATGTTTGTTCTGATTGTGGGCGTCATTTGGTTGGACAGGGGCCCCGCATGGCGTTCTTGAGGGCTACGAAGGGCCTGGAAACAGGCTGCCTTTGCCAATTGAAGACAGGCGTCAATACGCTCGGCCGCGACGCGCGCCGTTGTGATGTCGTGTTGCAACATCACGCCGTCAGCCGAGAACATGCCCGCATCGATCTCCTCGCGGATAGTGCGTACGTCGAGGACCTCGATAGCCGCAACGGCGTACTGGTAAACGGCTCGCGGCTGTTGCCAGGAATCGCGGGCCGTCGGCGATTGTCGTCTCAGGATCGCATCGAAATCGCGGCGTTCGAATTTGTGTATCACGACGACGCGTCGACCGACACCGTCGCGATGACGGCCGACCAAAGCACTGGTTCGGAGATTCTATCGACGGTCGATGTTTTGTCGGACAGCTCGTACGCCTTACTGAAACATTCGGGGACCGGCGAACAAGGCGAGGGGACAGCGCGGCTGGTGAAAGGGCGACGCGCCGGGGGCGAAAAGCCCTTGCTGCAAACCGCGGAGCTGGACAGCGCCTACCGCAAACTGGCCGCAGTCCTCACCATCATTGAAGATACGAGCTGCCAGCTCGACCAACAGGCCGTTCCCTCGCGTATCCTGGACAGCCTATTCCGGATTTTCCCCCAGACGGAAAGTAGTTGCTTGCTGCTTCCCGATCGCGCTGGAGAGTTTTTTGTCGCTGCCATCAAGAATGCGGACGGTGCTCCCACTCCACCACGAATCAGTCGCAGCGTGCTCGACTACGTGGCACGGAACAAGCAGGCGGTGCTATCCGGCGAGTCCAGCGGCGACCCCGCGTTTAGTTTGAGCAAGAGCGCGATGAACTTGCGGGTCCGCTCCGTGATGTGCGTGCCGCTCATCGATTCCGCATCGCGGGTCGTGGGGATCATCGACCTGGATACGAGTCGCACGCGCGACTTCTTTACGCGAAACGATCTGCAGATTCTGGCCGGCGTGGCCCGGCACTTGGCGATCGTGATTGAAAACGCCGGATTGCATGCGGCGGCACTCAAGGCCCAACGAACCGAATTTGAAACTCGCTTCCGCCAACTCATCGAAGGCTCAATTCATGGTGTGTTGATTCACCGCGAATTCGAGCCGTTATTCGTCAATCACGCCTGGGCGGCGTTGCATGGTTGCATGCCGGAAGAAGTGCTTGATCTCGAGACGGTCTTGCCGCTGCTTTCCGACGTAGACCGCGAGCAGGCAGTGACCGCGGCTCAAGACTTAATGACCGGTGCGACAAATTCGACGCATGGGGAACGGCAGGATCTGCGACAAGATGGTGAAGTGATTTGGTTGGAGGAGTATGCGACCCGTATCGACTGGGACGGCGGCCCGGCGATTCAGAGCACAATCGTCGACCTGACCGATCGCAAGCGTACGGAGCAGGTACTGCGCGAGGCCCGCGACGAACTGGAATTGCGAGTTGGCGAACGTACGAAAGAACTGGGTGACGCCAATCGGCAACTGACGACGGAAGTGACGGACCGCCTGAAGAAACAAGATGAGTTGAACGACGCAGTCGCGCTGTACCACTCACTGGTCGACCACATTCCCCTGTGCGTGGTCCGGAAGTCGGTCGACGGTCATGTGACGTTCGCCAATCGCGCGTTATGCGATCTATTCGGACTACCAGCCAGCGAGTTTGTCGGCAAAACCGATCACCAGCTCTTTGGCCAAGAGCAGGCCGACAAGTACCGAGCGGCAGACGAACAGGTGATGCGGACCGGCCAGCAGCTCGATTTCCTGGAAACACTACCGATGCCCAACGGCGAACTCCGGCAGATTCACACGCTTAAGACGCCAGCTTACGACGCCGATGGTCGATTGCTGGGGACGCAATTGATCTTTTGGGATGTCACCGAACAAAAGAGAACCGAGGACGAACGCAACCAGTACGCCACGGAACTTGAACGGAGCAACCGAGACCTGGAGCAGTTTGCGTACAGTGTTTCGCACGACCTCCAATCCCCCTTGCGAACGATCGCCAGTTACTGCCAATTGTTACAGAAGCAATTCGGCAGCGAGTTGAAGGGCGAAGCGTCCGAATACCTGTCGAACGCCATCGGCGGGACGCGACGCATGCGGCGACTGCTCGACGACCTGCTGGCTTATTCCCGTGTGTCGACCACCCCCAAGGAAGTGAAACCGGTCGATCTGGAACCAGTCTTGACCGAGGCGCTGCGCAATCTGGCTGCGGCAATTCGCGACAACCATGCCGTCGTCACGCACGATCGGCTGCCTACCGTGTGCGGTGATCCCACTCAGCTCATGCAATTGCTGCAGAACCTGGTGAACAATGCTCTCGCTCATCGCCGTGAAGTGGCTCCGCGGATTCACATCGCGGTCGACGAAGAGGACACTCGGTGGCGGTTCTCGGTGCGCGACAACGGAGAAGGGATCGATGCCAAGGACTTCGATCGCATTTTCCAGCTCTTTCAGCGACTATGTGCCGAACACGAACGCTCGGGTACCGGGATCGGCCTATCGCTCTGCAAGCGGATCGTCGAGCGCCACGGCGGTCGCATTGGCGTCGAATCGAAAAAGGGTGAAGGGAGCGTTTTCTACTTCACGATCCCGAAGTGCGTCGTCGGCGACTGAGCTGCCGATCGTAGTACAACAACCCGACGATCGTCTTGGCGTCTTGAATCACGCCCTGATCGACCATTCCGACCGCCTGTTCCCACGGGACGACCAAGTTTTCGATCTGCTCGCCCGGCTCGCGCGCGGCACCGACCAGCTCCAATCCAGTGGCCAAATACAAGTGCATCCGCTCGTCGAGCACTCCGGGAGAGAGATAGAACGAGTGGAGAAAAGTGATCTGTCGCGCCCGGTAGCCCGTTTCTTCAATCAGTTCACGTTCGGCGGTGTGCGCCGGGTCTTCGTTCGGTTCCAGCGTGCCCGCCGGGAGTTCGATCAACGTTTGCTGTACGGACACGCGATAATTGCGGATCAGGCAGACGTGTTCGTCATCAATCAGCGGAATGATTGTGACCGCCCCAGGGTGCCGTACAATCTGCCGCTTGCGGGTGCCGCCGCCAATCAGCGGTTGCTCGACCTCCTCAACGCGAAAGCGGCTGGTTACTAACAGAGTTTTAGGAGGTGTTGGCACAACTGCGATACTCCAAGTCAAGATTGCCGGTACAAAACCGCGTTGATAAGATACGGCCGGCTTTTTCAATCTCCAAGCCTCCCAGGCTCGCTCAATGGCGACCAGACCCGGAACCTACCATGCGAAATAGCGCCAGCTGGAGCATTAGCTTGGGACGTTGGGGCGGCGTGCAGTTGCGAGTGCACATGCTGTTTTGGTTGTTCGCAGCATGCACGCTGTATTTGAGTTGGTCGCGGCCACCCATGGTCGGCGGTGGCAACTTGACCTGGATCGCTGCCGGGATCCTCTGCATTCTGTTCATCAGTTTATTGTTGCACGAATGCGGACACTTTTTTACTGCGTTGCAATTCGGCGGTGACAGTGAGCAGATTGTGATCTGGCCGTTGGGCGGGTTAAGTCCGCCCCGTCCCCCCGCCGATCCGCGCCACGAATTAGCCATGCATCTGGCTGGCCCGCTTGTGAATGCCGGGTTGTGCATCGCGTCGGGGATCGTTGTCGCTTTGTATGACGGAACGAAGGTTTTCGGCTTGTTGCATCCACTTGCGCCGCAGAATCTGCTCGACCCGCCGAGTGCCGGCCTGTTGTTGACGACGGCCAAGTTGACGTGTTGGGTCAATTGCGTGCTGTGGTTGGCCAATTTGCTGCCCGCCTTTCCCTTTGACGGCGGGCGCGCGTTGCGAGCGGCAATTCTGGCGGCGCGGCCCGATATTTCGCCAGCGCGCGCCCTCTTCCTTGTCACCAGTCTGGCCAAGATCGTGGCGTTTGTGCTGGTTCTCATCGCCCTGCTGTTTTGGTCGGACAAGTCCAATCCGGTAGTGCCCGTTTGGTTTTCGCTGGTCCTACTGGCGATCATGCTGTATTTCAGCGCGCGCCAGGAGGAAGAGCGTGCCGTGGATACGAACGCTGAGGACCAGTTATTTGGATACGACTTCTCTCAGGGTTTCACTAGCCTGGAACGCACCAGCCGATCACAAGGCGAACCAGCCGGCCCGTTTCGCCGATGGCTGGACGAACGGCGGCAGGCACGACTGCAACAGCAGCGCGAGTTGGAGGAGGAGGAAGAGCGACGAGTCGATGAGATTCTCGGCCGGCTACACGAGCATGGCATGGAGAGTTTGTCAGGCGAAGAGCGTTCGCTTCTCCAACGCGTAAGTCAGCGCTATCGCC
>CAZFLF010000629.1:0-4795 GCA_964519825.1 uncultured Pirellulaceae bacterium
CCGCGTAGGACGTGAATCCAAAGCGGAATCGACCATCCAATTCGCTGGCCCACAAGTGATTGGTGGCGTACAAGCGATCGGTTGGAAATCGAGCCTCGTATTGGCCCATGAGGAAGATCAGCTCTTGTCCCACTCGATCCCTCACGCAACTCCAATAGATTTTGGCGACGACTCCGGGAAACCGTCACGTGACCATGGCGTCATGTATACCGCACGTCGCGCAACGACGGTTCGAAGAACGCCGGCAACAACCCGTCTGCGTGCAACAGGCCCGCGCGTGTTAGTTCGATCGCATCACCGTCGATAGTGACGTATCCCGAATCGACGTAATCCTGCCAGACGCTGTGAAACTCCTCCAGAATCTCGACGCCGAATTTGTGGCGGAAGTAATCCGCATCCAGATGACCTGTCTTGAGCAGGAGGATCAGTTCGCGAATCAACAATTGCACCGGCGTGGGCCGCAAGGCCCGTCCGAGCGGCAACCGACCGTGTTGCAGGAGCGCGCCAACGTAGTCATTCCATTCCGGTAAGTTTTGATAATGCACGCCCGAGATATGTCCAAAGCTGGCGATGCCCGTGGCGAGTAAATCCGAGCCGCCAAAGAGATTATCGCGGTAACTGAAGTTCACTCGGTGCGGATCCTTGACCATTGTGTAAGCGCTCGAAACGTGATATCCGGCCGTGGCGAGTTCATCGAAGGCATAGCCCAACCACTCGCGTTTGGTTGGCCAATCCGCTACCGGCAGTTCGACATGGTTGCCCAGAATATCTTTCGAGTAGACCGTATTAAACGGGAGCTCAAGCTGGTAAATCGTCACACTGTCGGGCGACAGTTCGATCGTGCGGCGTACGTTTTCTTTCCAGGACTCCCAGGTCTCGCCAATCATTCCAGAAATCAAATCGATGTTTACATTCGGAAACCCGGTAGCAACGATCCAATCCCAGGCGCGATAAACTTCGGGCGAAAGATGTGCCCGCCCATTCTCGCGTAGGACATCGTCGCTAAAGCTCTCGACTCCCAGGCTCAACCGCGTCACACCCAAGTCCCGAATCGTGTGCAATTTCGCTTCCGACAACGTACCGGGCTCACACTCGAAGGTGACCTCTTCGGCATGATCCCAATTCACGTTGGCACGCAGGCGATCAACCAGGGACGTCAATTGCTTCGCGCTGAGAAACGATGGCGTGCCGCCGCCGAAATAGACGAATCGAAACGGTCGTCCCCCCATGACCGGCAGCTGGCTGACGAGCTCGATTTCTTTGGTCAGCGCCTGGACGTATTCCTCAATCTGACCCGCCGTATTATCGGTGAAGACTTTGAAGTAACAGAATTTGCATCGTTTGCGACAGAACGGAATATGCAAATACAAGCCCAACGGCACGTCACGCGGAGGCGACCGCATCGCAAGTTCCACTTCCGGCAGAAGTTCCGGCTTCCACTGGGAATACGGCGGATAGTTGGAAATAAAATAACTGCCAACTTCGGTCTTGATGGCTTCAGCAGACATGGGCAGTGTCACTCCTTCTTGCCGAAACAATAGATCGTGCCCTGATCGCTCGCAATGACAAGTCGACCGTCCGCCACAGCGGGAGAACTGTTGAGCCCGCCCGACACCTCGTATTCCCCAACCTTTTGACCTGTCCGCACGTCAATCGCGTACAAACGGCCGTCGGCACACCCCACGTATGCTCGTTCACCAACGATCACCGGCGACGAGTCGACTCGGTGCTTGGTGGCAAAAGTCCAGAGGACTTTGCCGGTCTTGGGATTCAGTCCGTGAACTTGTTTGTTGCGTCCGCCGATCACAACGATTGCGTCCGTCACGGCCGGCGAACTGCGAAACCCTTGGCTGCCGTTTTCCGGTCGATACGACCAGACAACTTTTGCTTCTTTCCAATTCACGCCAAAGAAAACGCCGGCTTCGGTGCCGAAATACACCATGTCGCCCAGTACGGCGGGTGTCACGCCGGTCGGCGCTTCGATCTCGACGCCGGCGACTTCGGTCCCCTTGATCAGGTCAATCACGTGCAGCTTACCGTCGCACCCTGCGACAAACGCGCGATCGTCGATGACGGTTGGTGTGCAACGAATCTGATCGGGGATCGTGAACTTCCAGGCCACCTTGCCCGAGGCTTCCTCCAGGCAATACAGCGTCGCATCCTGCGATCCGACAAGCACCTTGTCTTTGTAGAAGTTGACGCTGGAATCGATCTCCGCACCGGTCGTAAAGCCCCATTTTTCTTCGCCGGTCGCTGCGTCGAGGCAATGGACCCGACCATCCATGTCGCCGAGAAACACGCGTCCGTTGCGGACCGCCGGTGAACTCATAAACCCAGTCTCGAACTTCTTCTCCCAACGGAGTTTTCCGGAGGACAAGTCAATCGCGCGGACGGTACCGTCAAGATCGCCGAGGAAGACAATTCCCTCAACAATTGCAGCGGTTCCTTCAAAGGCCCCGTTCTTGATTTCGAATCGCCATAACTCGGACAGCTTGTCTGGAAGAGTACTTGTAGCCGTCCCCGTTGATTGTGGATTACCGCGAAACAGCGGCCAGGACTTCCCCGGCGACAAATCCGCCGAAAATGACATTCCGCTGATCGACAGCCAACCTGCCGTGCACAGTAAGACCAAGAGCATTGAACGTTTCATAGCCACCTCGCATGCCAATGGGTAATCGGTTCGAACCACTAGGCTCTGTGTACGATGGCCTTCCAAGGCCGTCCTGGGACGAGTTGCGGAATCGGCGACGGCCTTGGAAGGCCATCGTACTAGTTTGCCACTTAGCACTCATTGCCATTCTATCCGTCAAAACGCCTGTTCGTAGAGCGAGCATAGCGACTCGGCATCGATCTGGCGTGGATTGAAAGTGCCCGTCCACTGCTGGGCGGCGTCGGTGGCCAGCTGAGACAGTTGGGTTTGCTCGACTCCACACACTGACAAGCGACTCGCCAACCCCGCCTGCGTGACCATACCGGCGATAAAGTCGGCAAGGTCGGATGAAGTGCTGTCACGAGTTAGCCCTGGGACTTTGTCGACGATCGCTTCAACCAATTCCCGATACCAATCACCATGCTGTTCGCCATTGAACCGAATCACGTGGGGCAACATGACGCCAATGGCCTCGCCATGCGCCAGGCCATACGTCGCAGTCAGTGGATTGGCCAGGGCGTGCGTCGCGCCCAGCATGGAATTCTCGATCGCGATTCCGGCATAGCACGCACCCAATTGCATGGCCATCCGCGCGTCCAAATTGTTTGGCTCGTTGATAACGCGCACGAAGTTGGCGGCCAGCAACCGCCACGCCTGTCGGCTAAACAACAGCGACACAGGATTGCGCGGCTTCGTCACGTACGTTTCCAACGCATGGGCCAGCGCGTCAATACCGGTCAACGCGGTGACTCGCGGGGGTTGGGTCACAGTCAATTTGGGATCGAGCAGAGCGACGCGGCACGAAGCCTTCTTATCGCCGCAGGCCATTTTCACATGCGTCTGCGAGTCTGAAATCAGTGCGAACGACTGAGTCTCGCTGCCAGTTCCCGCGGTCGTCGGAACCGCAATCATGGGGAGCATCGGCCGCAACGCCTTACCGACGCCCAAATAGTCCTGCATCTTGCCGCCGTTGGTGTAGACGAAGTTGATGCCTTTGGCACAGTCGATCGAACTGCCTCCGCCAAGCCCGACGAGAACTTCGGGATCGTAGCGTTTGGCCAACGCCACGCCAGCATCGACTTCGTCAGTGGTCGGATTCTCGTGCAAGCCGTTGAATACATGGACTTCAATGCCGGCACGACGCAGTGCCTCGACACCTCGACCCGTATGTCCCGCCGAGACCACTCCCGGATCACTGACTACGAGCGCTCGCCGAGCGCCCAATTCCGATGCTAACTCGCCAAGCGATTCGATCTTATCCGCGCCGAACACGATGCGGGTGCGAAGTTGGAAATCAAACGTTTTCACAGGAAATGATCGCGGGCGGGAGGATCGGGCAGGAAATCAAGGAAGTCAGGGGGCGCCTACCAGCCAGGCCAATGGCTAAGGGGGCCGAACAGCAGTCCCTGTGGAGTCTAACTTCGAGTGTCCGCCGGGGCAACGCGGGCAAATGTGTCAACTCGCCGTGCCCGTTGTCAGGTCGTCGAGTCTGGGCTATTTTCATCCCTCCTGACCAGCCTGGACTGGTCCACCGAAAGCGTCTCCCCCCATCCATTTCTCGAACCGACAAGCATCTGTTAGGACATGCCATGACCGCATCGGCCACCGATCTGACCTCCGCCGCCAAGACAGCCCAAGAGAAGCTCGACGCGCACGCTCATGAAGTTGTGCAGTGGCACTTTCACGAATCTACAGGTTCCCCGTTCTGGCTGGAAAAAAAACGGGAATTGAAGTTCGATCCGCTCAAGGAGGTAAAGTCTTTCGCGGACATCCACAAGTTCCCGTTGTTCGAGGACGAATGGCTCCGCGGCGGACCAATTAACCGTTGGGTGCCGCGCGGATACGCCGGCAAACCGGTGTATGTATTCGAGACCGGCGGCACGACCGGGATTCCGAAATCAAGGATGGTTATTGAGGATCATTGGATCGATTATGAATTGTTCAGCCACACACTGCCGGACCAGTATTTTCCCAAGGGAGCTAATTGGCTCATGCTCGGCCCGTCAGGACCACGACGGTTGCGGCTCGCGGTGGAGCACCTTTGTCAATTCCGCGGTGGGATCTGCTTCTGCATCGATCTGGATCCGCGGTGGGTCGTCAAGCTGATCAAGAAAGGATGGATGGAGCACCTCGAAGAATACAAGA
>CAZFLF010000630.1:0-4792 GCA_964519825.1 uncultured Pirellulaceae bacterium
GCGGTCCCGATTTCACCGGTCTGCAGTGCAAACACCGATCGCATGAAGTCCTGGCCGGGGGTGTCGACATTCTCGACCGAACTCAGCGTCGGAGTTCCTCCCATGTTGGCCGGCAGGAAACCGCGAGTCATCCACGTGAACTGGTTGGTTTCGGCGACTTTCAGCTCTTTGGTGTCCGCAAACACTTCCTTTAGCGGTTTGCCGCTCTGCCGGGCTTTCTCAGCGATCGATTTGGCTTCGGTCTCGGCCAGCACCAAAGCCTCGCGCAGTTTCCAGGCTTCCACGATTTCTCCGCGGATATCCTTCAACTCGGGAACGAACGGACTCTCCTCTTTCGTCTTCCAAAAGAGAAACTCCACGTCCGGATTTCCATCGGCGGTGCTGCCGCGAATCTGATCCGGCTTCCAGAGCGGTATTCCGTCCCGGTAGGCGAGGAAGTGGAATGGAATGGGTTCAAAATTCATCGATGAGTAGTCAAACCCGCGCGTCTTGCCAAGTTCCGTATCCTGGATTTTGGTCGGGTCGGAGAGTGGAAGACTGCCCACTGTCATGCCATGCGATTGAGCCAGTTTGGCCAAGTCCAGCGGCGGGGGAGCGGCCTTGCCGGTCAGCTCCGCAGACCGCAGCTCGCGAGCGTATTTTTCAACGGCCCGCTTGATTTCGTCGAAGCCTTTTTCGAGTCGTTGCTGTGCGGCTTGAGCCGCCTTTTGCTTAGCGATCTTTTCGCGAATTTCTTCCTTCAACGTGTCATCGAACGGCTTGTATTTAGGCTCCGGCGTCGCTGCGGCGGGAGGAACTGTCCCCGGCGCGACCGGAGGAGTTGCATCTGGCTTTTCAGGTGCGGGTGCGGCAGTCGCTGGAGGAGTCACTGGAGCAGCTGCAGTCGCGGGAGGACTTGCTTTGGCCTCATCTTTTGCGGCTTCCTTTTTCTCTACTGTCGCTTTCTCGGGAGCAGTTTTCTCGGCGGACGCGGGCGCGTCGCCATCCTTCTTCTGGGTCGATTCCTCAGGTTTCTCTGCTTGTGGTCCAGCACCCTTGTCATCCGTCTTTGCGGCGGCCTGGTCCACAGGTGGGTCGTCGCCGCAAGCAGAATCGGGCGGTTCCCCACTTTTCAGCTTGGGTTGCTCGGCGGGCTGTGCGTCTTTTTTCTCGTCCACCTTCTCGGCGGAGGGTTTCTCGGCCGGTGGTTGAACATCGGCCTTCTTTTCGTCTTTCTTTTCTTCCGGCTTGGCGGCGTCTGGAGCAGGCGGGGTCTTCTCTGGCGTTGATTCATCTGGCGTTGATTTTTCGGGCGTTGACTTTTCAGTCGTAGACTTTTCAGTCGTAGACTTTTCGGGCGGTTTGTCGCCCGGCGGGGCCGCCGCGGGATCCCCGGGTTTGGCTGGGTCTGATTTTGCGCCGTCTGGTTTTGCGCCGTCCGGACTGGTCGCATCGGATTTAGGTTTCTCCGGTGGTGCGTCCGGGATGCGAAATTCTTGTTTGTTCTTCTCGTAGTACGTCAGAATTTCCTGATCGGTGACCAGCGGCTTGAGCTTGGCCGTCTCCTCTTCTTCGATCTTCTTCCGATCCGCACGGACGAAATCGAACGCCGCCTTCCGTGGGCGTTTGAAACCGGGATCGGGCGACGTGAGGTCGGGATAGCGCTCCTTGCCTTCGGAGTACAGAACTTCAATCTCAGCGTCCGTGGGTTCTCTCGTCACCTTGTTTTTGAAGTTAGCGACCTGGACCGGTACGACTTCCGCTTTCACGCGGCGGTTCAGTCGCCGGTGATACTCCCAGGCCTGAACCGGCAGTTGTCCTTGTGTTAGGTCAGGGTAGGTCAGGCTCAGATAGTTTTGGGCTAACAATTCGGTCTTAACCTCAGCCAGCAGCTGTTGTTCGGTGACGCGGCCACCGACAGTTTCTCGAAAAATACTGCCAATTCCGTCGCGTGGAATTAGGTTTGCCGTCAGTTGTTCCAAGTAGATCAGGGCCGTCTTGTCCGATACCACCATGCCCATTGCCTCGGCACGCTGCGCGAGTAGATGCGTGTAGACAATGTCCTCCTCGCTGGGAGAAAGCGACAGCATTTGCACGCGAGGTGAGCCGTTCTTCTTTCGAGTTTCTTCCATCAATGTGCGGATGAACTCGCGAATGACATTGCGGACACTTTGGGTGTATCCGATTTCATTTTCGCGCAATTCGCCTCCGAGCCAGCTCACGACAACTTTATTTTCCGAGCGTCCGCCAGCACTGCTGCGGCTGCGCAGCCAACTGTCCAGTGGATCGCCAACCACGAACACCAACATGCACACTACGCCGAAGAAAACGAAGAAACCAAACTGATATTTGCGCAGTGTGGAGAGCGGGGTGGCCATGAAAAATCTCCCAGTTGAGCGCGACTGCGATGGTCGATTACCGCTCGGAGGTATTGACAGCGTGTTCTGTTACCAATTATCCAGTGACCGGCATTCTTACCAGGGGACGCCCGAAATTGAACCCGGCGTTCCACGGCGGGAAAGCGGATATCCGCCTTCGGATTCCATACGGAACAACCCTGGGCATTCGAAATCGGACCAGTCTGCGCCCCGTGGCGAGCCGAGCGTCTTGGTTCCATCGGCCCCGGGAATGCAGCCGGGTTGGGTTGTGCGGATTGTAGGATTCATCGACGTAAATTCAATCCCAAAAGGGTAGTTGGCGAATTCAGCGGCCGGCCGATAACACGGAATGCCGCAATGATTCCGGCCATTCCCCTTGAGTTACGGTTTTGCGCAAGATTTTCCTGATACAGACAGGCAGAGGCATCGCACACGGGGAAGATGCGATGTTCGTCACCAACCTGGCAAGGTCGACCAACAGGAGACCGGATCGCGCAGGTCGGCTTCGGACCGGACAAACTTTGCTGCAGTGAGAATAGCAGGCGACGGATTATGGCGAAGAAGTCAGCACACACGACTGGAAAATCACTGGTGATCGTGGAGTCTCCCGCGAAAGCTCGTACTATTGGCAAGTACCTGGGGAGCGGCTTCACGGTGGAAGCCAGCATCGGCCACATTCGTGACCTCCCCAGCGGTTCCAAGGAAGTCCCCGAGAAATACAAGAAGGAAGATTGGGCGTATCTCGGAGTCAATGTCCACGACCGATTCACTCCGGTCTATATCATTCCAGAGGCAAAGCGGCAGCAGGTCTCTAAGCTGAAACAAGCTTTGGCCGAAGCGAAAGACCTGTACTTGGCGACGGACGAGGACCGCGAAGGGGAGGCCATCAGTTGGCACTTGTGCGAAGTGTTGAAACCGAAGGTGCCCGTCAAGCGGCTCGTCTTTCACGAGATCACCGAGGAGGCCATTCGTGCTGCCCTGGCCAATCCTCGCGAGATCGACGAAGGAATGGTGCGTGCACAGGAAGCCCGGCGTATTCTCGACCGGCTGTATGGCTATGACGTTTCGCAACTGTTGTGGAAGAAGGTCGGGCGCGGTCTCTCCGCGGGACGGGTCCAGAGCGTCGCGGTGCGGCTGATCGTCGACCGGGAACGGGATCGCATCGCCTTCAAGTCCGCAACGTATTGGGATCTCGAGGGTCATTTTGCCGCGCCCGATGCGGCGGAATTCGCAGCCATCTTGGTTTCCGTCGACGGGCAGCGGATCCCGAGCGGCAAGGACTTCGATTCGACGACCGGTGCGCTGAAGGATGCGACGCTGTTCCTCATGAACGAGCCGCAGGCTCGCGAGCTGGCCACCCGCCTGCGCCAAGCCTCATTCCGCGTCGCGTCGGTCGAGAGCAAGCCTTATCGCGAGTCCCCTTCAGCGCCATTCACAACCAGCACGATGCAGCAGGAAGCCAATCGCAAGCTCGGCTTCACCGCACGCCGAACCATGTCCGCCGCGCAGAGTTTGTACGAAAACGGTCACATTACCTATATGCGTACCGACTCGACCAACCTGGCTAAAGTCGCGGTCGACGCGGCGCGGGATCTGGTGCGCACCGAGTACGGCCAGGAGTATCTTCCCGAGACGCCGCGCGTGTACGAAGCGCGCGTCAAGAACGCGCAAGAGGCCCACGAAGCCATTCGACCCGCCGGGCATCCATTCGAATTGCCGGAAACGTTGCGCCAGCGATTGAAACCGGACGAATTCCGCTTGTTTGAGTTGATCTGGAAGCGAACCATCGCCAGTCAGATGGCTGACTCCCGTG
Organism: uncultured Pirellulaceae bacterium; assembly: GCA_964519825.1. GTDB lineage: Bacteria > Planctomycetota > Planctomycetia > Pirellulales > Pirellulaceae > CAZFLF01. The sequence goes on from CAZFLF010000630.1 coordinate 4,171, forward strand.
GGCATCGTACGACGATCACGCTCGAAGGAGGCGGCGCGACGTTCCGCGTCAGTGGCAAGACGATCGATTTCCCCGGCTTCCTCCGCGCCTACGTCGAAGGTTCGGACAACCCGATGGCCGATTTGGCGGACCGTGAAACGATTCTGCCGTCCGTCGAACCGGGCCAGGCTGTCCAGGTTCGCGACATGGTACCACTGGATCACACCACGCAACCGCCGGCGCGGTACACGGAAGCTTCCCTCACGCGCAAGCTGGAAGAGATGGGGATCGGACGACCCAGCACCTACGCCTCGATCATCGAGACGATCCAGAAGCGAGATTACGTCTTCCGGAAGGGAAACGCGCTGGTTCCGACCTGGATTGCGTTGGCCGTGACGCGACTGCTCGAACAGCATCTAGCGGCCCTCATCGATTATCAGTTTACGGCCCAGATGGAGGATTTTCTCGATTCGATCAGCCGCCGTGAATCCGAACACGTCGATTACTTGCAACGGTTTTACTTTGGCAACGGCAAGCCCGGATTACGCGATCAGGTTGATGCGAAAACGAAAGAAATCGACCCGCGACTCATGAGCCGTTTTGTGATCGGCCAGCCGACCAGCGGCGAGTACACCGATGAGGT
>CAZFLF010000631.1:0-4792 GCA_964519825.1 uncultured Pirellulaceae bacterium
CCGGCGAGCGATTCGCGGACCGCCTGCAGACGCTTGGTGCCCATGCCAGGAACGAGCGCCAGGCGACCGTCTAAAGCGGCAGAACGCAGTTCCGCCAGCGTTTCGATGCCGAGTTGTTCATGAATCCGACGTGCCAGCGTCGGACCAATATCAGCAACCGTTTGGAATAAGTACTCGGCTGTGTCATCCCCCTGCAATCGTTCCAATAAAGACAAGCGACCCGACACGACAATCTGTTCGATGGAATGAGCTAACGATCGTCCAATTCCCGGCAATGCCACCAAACCATCGATCCCTTGTGTTTCGAGAATCTCACCAACGGGCCGGTGAAGTTGACGAACTATCTTCGCGGCTGTTCGGTAGGCGCGTACTCGGAATGGATTTGCCGCATGGGTTTCCAGAAGATCGGCCACCTGAGCAAGCGCGAGCGCCACGCTTTCGTTATTGGTGCCGGCTATTTGGTCGGACGAAAGGTCCGTTCGCGCTGGAGCCGACCTTCTGGCTGAGGTTTTACTGCTGCTCTGCTTGGCTTTTAGAGTCACAGTAGGTTGATCCGCCATATCTTTCTCGGACAACAGCCAGTGCGATTTCGTTAAGTCAATCGGCAAAACCATCTTTAAGTCGATTCTCAACGACTGATGTAACGATACGGTCCAACCTTTCGCCGGACAAATCACGCCATGGTGCCAGGACGGCCATCCGATTTGGCGACTCCGCGAGGCAACTCGCTGAATCGTGACAGATTTCGAACGAAACGGGCTGAACGAGCGACTGACCGGCGTAACCCATCCTCGTGTCGTCACGGAACTCATCGCATGATGGACGGACAAGGAAAACTGATTCCCGCTAATCTTCGCTAATCCCGATCAGCGTTGATCAGGGTAGATTAGTGGTCCGACATTAAAATGCGCGGCGAGTGGCGCGGCCAACGTAATCCAATGAGTGACACTTCGTCGAGCTGCTTGCGGAATTGCCGGCACAATCGCTCAAATCCCCGGACTTCGTCGTGGGTATCTGGGTATTCCCAGTCGAGATCGATACCGTCGTAATCGCATTCATCCACGATTGTCGTGACGGACTTCATGTACCGGTCTATGCCGTCCAGGCGCGCGCCGCGCGAGAGCGGAGGCGATTGGCTTCCTCGTCGCCGACAAACTCTTCTTTGATGGGATCAAGCTTCAGTTTGCGCTGCAGGATCCACGCGATGGCCGCCGCATGGCAGGCGATGTGGGAACGCCGCATTACGTCCGGGTTGGCCGCCGTCGTGCCGCGCGAGCGAACGCAATCGAAGAAGTTACGTGAGTGGGCGGAGACATCCAGACCGACCACTCGTTTTGACGCATCGGGCAGCTCTTTCTGTAGCGATTCCGGTTGAACCACAATTTCACCCGCATCACCCGTTTCAACCCAGCCTTCCTCACCGACAAACCGCACCGGACAAGTCCCCAGCCGCGTGATGTAATGCGGTGAGCGATCACCAAACGGCTGGGCGAGGAAATCGATCACCAGCTTCACGCCATTGGCATAGCGGCAAACTATATTCTTCTCGGACGGCTCATATTCAAGCGGCATCGTATCGTCGGCTTGGTTGGCCCACTGGCAGAGGTCGATCGTGTGGGCGCCCCAATCGAGTAACCGGGCTCCTGAATCAAAATCCCACTGCCCGCGCCAACCGCCATCGACATACTTTTGGTTGAATGGACGCCACGGAGAAGGTCCGAGCCAGAGGTTCCAGTCGACAACGTCGCGCTGCGGGATCGGCTGGGCCGGAAGCCAGGTATTGTCGAGCACGGGGATGTACACTGACGCATGGAGCGTGTGAAGCTTGCCGAGCTTTCCGCGATGCACGAGTTCAACCGCCTTTTGAAAATTCGGCACGCTGCGACGCTGCGTGCCAGCCTGAAACACGCGTTGTTCGCGGTGAATGGTATCGGCGAGTTCCTGGCAAGCGGCGATGGTAATGCCGCACGGCTTTTCGCTGTAAACATCTTTTCCCGCCCGGGCCGCCAGAATAGATGCCGCGGAGTGCCAGCGGTCTCCGGTCGCGACGAGGACAGCATCGATATCCTTCCGACCAAGCAGCTCGCGGAAGTCGCGATACACAACGCAGTCGGCATTGCCGTAGTGCTGATCGACGAGCGATTTGCCCGCCTCACGCCGCTTGGCTTGCACTTCGGCGATCGCGACGCAGCGGACGTCGGCGAACTGCAACATGGACTTCAAATCGTACGTACAGCGCGGACCGATACCGATGACTCCCAATGCGATCTTCTCGCTCGGCGCGAAGCTCCCCTCACGGCCCAACACGTGAGCCGGCAAAACGGTGGCCAAGGAAGCAGCCGCGGTTGCCCTAGCAGTACGCCGCAAGAACTCACGACGCGTTGTGTTGCTGGGCGTGTCCATGATTGGTCTCCGTAGTGTTTGTGAGTCTTGGATGAGCGATAGCGCCAATGTTCGCTTCATGAGCCTAACATCAACTCCGCCAGGGAACACTCATTCCCGTTAATCTTCCCTAATTCCAGTCAGCGTTGATGAGCGCAGATTAGTGTTCAGTTGCACGTGCTGTTGCGGTCGCTGTGCACACGGATTGAGTTACACGGATTGCTGGCGGCTCACCGACCCATGCCATGCCTCTCTTCATCCGTGTGTACTTTCATCCGTGTGAAAATTCTGGAATTGAAAGACTGGGCACACGGATCGAGTCACACGGATGAAGTTCAACGCCGCGAGTTCGCAAAGTGAGTCGGCATGTCAATTCGTGTCTGCTGCGGGACGGGCCATCCTTTGCATCATGGTCGGTTGTTGGGAAAAAATGGACGTGATTCGTACTGCGCATAGACTCATTTGCTTGCAATAATAAACGGCCTCGATCACGACACAAACTGACTTGATCACCAGTCCCTATCCGGAGATGACCACTGTCTTCAAACTGCCGCTGACAGTGTGCTACTTCAATTAAGACAGTACCCGCCCATTTCACTCAGGAGTTGGCCATGAAAACCTCAGTTTCGCGACGTGACTTGCTCAAATCCACCGCCGCCGCGTCCGTCGTGGCTGTTTTGTCCCCCTTCCCAGTGCGGGCTGACGAACCCAAGAAGCCGAAGCTGCGGATCGCGGTTAAGTACGGAATGATTAAGACCGACGGCTCGGTTGAGGAGAAGCTGAACCTCGTCAAGAAGTTGGGTTTTGAAGGGGTCGAGGTGGACAGTCCCAGCGGACTTAAAAGGGCCGAGGCAAAAGCGGCGTCCGAAAAGACCGGCATAAAGATTCACGGCGTCATCGACAGTGTCCATTGGCGCGACACGCTGTCGCATGCCGACGAAGCAGTTCGAGCCAAGGGGCTCGCCGCGCTGCAAGGCGCGATTGAGGACGCCGCGTTCTATGGCTCGGATACCGTACTACTGGTGCCAGGCGTCGTGAAGGACGATGTCACCTACGAGCAGTGCTATGAGCGGTCTCAAGCCGAGATCAAAAAGGCACTCCCGCTGGCCGAGCAGCGGAAAATCAAAGTCTGCATCGAGACCGTCTGGAACAACTTCCTCACCAAGCCGGAGCAACTGATCTCGTTCGTGGACGATCTCCACAGCCCGTGGGTCGGCGCATACTTCGATTGCAGCAACATGATCAAGTACGGCGTGCCGTCCGCCGAGTGGATTCGCAAGCTCGGCCGGCGGCTGGTGAAGTTCGACTTCAAAGGGTACAGCAATACGAAAAGCTGGTGCCCGATCGGCGAGGGTGACGAAGACTGGCCCGAAGTGCTCAAAGCTCTCGGCGAGATTGGCTACGACGGCTGGGCCACCAGCGAAGTCGCCGGCGGCGGAGAAAAGGAACTGGCCGATATCGCGGAGCGGATGAAGAAGGTTTTGGCACTGGGGTAGAGTGACATGTGCCGCCACCGCTTCGTCTGCTTCGGAGGTGGCTCTTGCAGCAATTGCGGCGACCGTTAAAGCCCCGCTGACCTCAGACAACATCGCCTAGCTGTTGTCGGAGGCGCCTCATGACGCGGGAGCGATTCTTGCGCACGGCCGCAGCAGTCAGGCCGAGTTGTTCCGCCACCACGGCTGTCGGAATGCCGTCGATCGCTGTACGCCAAAACGACTGCCAACTAGTCCATTCGAATTCACTTCGCACCTGTTCCAAGCTGCGCTGGACTAGTTCGCTTAATTGTGCAGCATCGGACGGCTCGTCATCCGGCACCGCAGATTCGTCGGGAAGATCGGCGACAGACTGCCGAGCCGTGCTACCACCCACGGCCTGGGGTTGGTGGGATTTCCTGCGAAAGAGATCTCGCACCTTGTTTCGCGTAATCGTCCACAACCAAGCGCGGAACGCGCCGCTGGCGCCCCGCGGTTCATATTTCCCGAGCGACGAGGCGACAGACGCAAACACGTCCTGCATGCAGTCCGCCGAGTCGTGCGAATCAAGTCCACAGCGGCGGCACCAATGGGCAACCAGCGGCGCGTAAAGTCGGACCATTTCGCTCCATGCTATCGACTCTCTGGCCCGCGCCCGAGCCAGTAGGCTCAACCGAGTACCGCCAGATGTCGTGGATGTCGTCATGAAAGTTCTTGCCGATCGGGGGGCGACCGAAAAAATCGTGTCACGCGCGAATCGTTTTGGATAGTAGCGATCTTAGGTGCTGCCGTCGGAAGGGGGTCGGGAGTCTTTTTGATATCAAATCGAATCGTTTAACCGCAAGCCGCAGGCGAGCGCGTATTTGGTGATTTGGAGTGCGGTGGCTTGACACCGCTTTCGTTAAAACAGGCGTCCAACTTCGCGCGATCCAAAGCGG
>CAZFLF010000632.1:0-4771 GCA_964519825.1 uncultured Pirellulaceae bacterium
GCAACTCGACGGCGAGTCGTTTATTCTAAACGCCGAACTGATCCGGTACGTCGAGGCCCGGCCCGACACGTTCATTACGCTCACCACGGGCGAACGAATCGTCGTTCGCGAGCCAATGGACGAAGTGATGGAACGGGCCGTGCGCTATCAGCAATCCAAGTTCCTAATCCCCGCCCCCCATTTACCCTGTCGCTCCGTGTTGAGCACGAATTCATCGGTCGCGACAGTAACGGCCGGATACCAAACTGTGGACGCTCGGAATTGAACCAGGCTTCCCCTTGGCGGGAAGCGACTACTTCAATTCGATCCACTCAGGAAACTACGGGACGAAGCAAATATCATGGACATTTCCACGATTGCCGGTGTCTTGTTCGGCATCCTCATCATGGCTGCGGCGATTATTATCGGTGGCGCACCGTTCTCGATCTTCGTCGATTTTCCGTCCATCCTGTGCGTGTTCGGCGGCGCGACCTGCTCGGTCATGATCTGCTACCCGCTTCGCACGATGAAGCTGGTTCCGTTTGCGTTCCTCAAAACAATTAAGGTCCAATCGCCGGACACACAGCAGATTGTCGATCAAATCGTGGCTCTCGCGGAAATCGCTAGACGTGACGGCCTGCTGGCACTCGAAAGCCGCCTGGCGGACGTGCCAAACAACTTCATCAGGCTCGGTATCCAAATGGCAATCGACGGCGCGAAACCCAACGTGATCGAGGACGTGCTGAACTCGGAAATCGAAGCCATCTCCTGTCGCCACTCGTCTTGTAAGGGGGTGATGGATCAACTCGGCAAATACGCGCCGGCATTTGGCATGATCGGCACGTTACTCGGTCTGGTAATGATGCTCAACAACATGTCCGATCCTTCCGCGATCGGGAGCGGCATGGCCATCGCCTTACTTACCACGCTGTACGGAGCCGTGCTGGCAAATCTGTTCTGCTTGCCAATGGCGGAAAAACTGGGGTTTTACAATCGAGAAGAGATTCGGTCGCTCGAACTGATCGTCAAGGGAGTCATGGCGATCCAGTCGGGCGAAAACCCGCGGGTGATCGAGCAGAAACTCCGGGGAGTCATCCATCCCAGGAATCGCCAGCAAGAATATAAGAGGGCGGCCTAATCATGGCGGACGACAATGGCGGAGGAGGTGTACCGGGCTGGTTCGTCACCTTCAGCGACATAATGGCGCTGTTGTTGACTTTCTTCATCATGCTCGTTTCGTTCAGCGAATTGAAATCGGAAGAGAAGTACCAATCGCTGATGGACTCTTTCCAGCAGCAGTTTGGCAACCATGACGCAGCGGCGAGTGTGATGCCCGGTCAGTTGCGACCGCGGAACTCGGCCCTTTCCAGAATCGCCTCGGCTGGCCGAGCCAAACGCCAGGACATTCTCCACGAGGGAGCGAAAGTCCAAGCCCTGGTTGGAGATAGCGATTTGGCGGCGATGGTGCGCCCCGGGAAAAGAACAAACGTAGGAACTATCCTATATTTCCAAGAGAACCAAATTGAATTGGATGACGATCAGCGGTCGTTGCTGCGTCAGCAAGCGGAACAGCTGCGTGGTAAGCCGCAAAAGCTCGAAATCCGTGGGCATACGTCACTTCGGCCGTCACAGACCGGAACGCACGTGCGCGATAATTGGGATTTGAGTTTCGAGCGGTGCCGACGGGTGATGCAATACTTAGTGGAGGAGCAGCGGATCGACTCGCGAACATTGCGGATTTCGGCGGCGGCCGCCAATGAGCCGCTGCATATTGGCACGGACCACGCCCAATTGCCAAGAAACCCGCGAGTCGAGCTGTATCTGTTGGACGAGGTAGTCAACGAAACGACCGGTACGGAAGAAGATTGAAGCAACAACTATGGCCGACAAACAAGCCAAACCCGAAGCAGCCAAACCCGCCGCTCCCGCCGCGAAGTCCGGGGGCATGATGGGCAAATTCATGATCGCCGGTTTCATGGGAGGCGTCGTCGCGATTGAATGCTTGCTGGCGTATTTGTTCATTCCCTCCGCGGAAAAGGTGGCGGCGATGGCTGAGCAAAGCATGCAGAAAAAGCTGCCAGCCAACCTCAAGTCGGAGACGGAGGGGGCGGAAGACACCGATGACACCAAACCGGCGATCGAAGTCGAGTTGGGAGAATACAGTATCACGGTGACGCAACCGAATTCGCCGACCGCGCTCCGTGTTGACTTTCTATTAGTCGGGACGGTCAAGGAATCCGAACAATCGGAAGCAAAGTCGATGTTTGAACGCAACGTCCACCGCTTCCGGGACATGGTGCTATCAGAGATCCGCAATCTTGAATCAACCGACCTTGCGGACCCCGGTTTGACCTTGATCAAACGGCGGATTTTGGAGAAAAGTAACACTCTCTTCGGTAAGCCAATGCTCAAGTCGATCGTATTCAGCCAGTTCTCTTATATTGAGCAATAGCGGGACGATGAACCGCGGAATGGATTCCATGCCAGGCGAAAAGGACATTATCGGACAAGCTGAGATCGAGGCATTGCTGCTGCAGGCACGAGGCACTGCGCAACAGGTGCCTGGGACTCCCACTCCCACGACCTATGGGGCGGTGCGTCAAGACGAGATCGATTCTCTGTTGGCAGCCGGTGGAAAACTTGCCTCTGGAGCCGCGCCAGCGTCCAGCTCCGCGATCGGCACCATGACAGCGACTGCACCCGGCGGCATGCCGGCTCGGGATAGCGCAGGCGCGTCCACGAGGTCGCCTGGGGATGACATTCAGTATTTGCTCGATCAGGCCGAGGCGGCGATCGCCTCGGTCAATCAACCGAATCCGATTCCCGCCGGGCTATCGCCGTTCCCTCTGACGGATCTAGCCAGCTCACCCGCGTCGCAGGAAAAGGCGACACTCGATTTATTACGCGACGTCGAACTCGATCTGAAAATCGAACTCGGCCGCACGAACATGTATCTTGAAGACGTATTAAAACTGAAACGCGGTTCCGTGGTCACGCTCGACAAACTAGCCGGAGATCCCGTCGACGTGTATGTGAATGGCCGTCTGATCGCGCGGGGCGAAGTCCTCGTTCTCAACGATAATTTCTGCGTACGCGTGGCCGAACTCGTCACCGGTGACGACACGAAATAACTCTCTCGTTTAACCGCCAGCCGGAGGCGTGCGCTGATTAGGGTGGCACGCCGCTGCACGTCGTCAATTGCGACGCGGAGCGGCGCACCACACTGCCAAATCCGCACGCCACCAGCTGCCGGTAAACGAAACTGACGCAGACTCGCGGGCGGAAGACCGCTATGATCCCGCGTCTTGTCCGGCAGATTCTCATCAAGGTTCGATTCCTGGCCAAACGGTCGCCGTGCGGCGCGGCTTGGAATCCGCCAACGCTACGTCGGAGCGACATGGATGTCGCGAATTCAATTCCTCATCGTGATCGCTGTTTCGTTCGGGTTCGCGTCGAGCGTCGGCGCGGAAAATCCAACCTCCGGCGTCCCCCCCTTGAACGCCGCAAACGCAGAGAATATTCCCTTGGGACCGCGCGGAGCTGGACAGCAGGCCGGCACTCCGGCCGGCAGCATACGCGGTCCAACGACTGGACGGACCATGACGACGGTCGTCGGGGGACTCGCAGTCTGCCTGGGCGTCTTCTTTCTGTTTGTGTGGGTGACGAAACGGCACGCCCCGCCGGGATTAGCTCGGCTCCCGAAAGAAGTTGTCGAATCCTTGGGACGAGCGCCACTTAGCGGCCGGCAGCACCTGCAACTGCTGCGCGTGGGACGCAAGCTCGTACTTCTCAATGTGACCCCGACGGGTGCGGAAACACTGACGGAGATCAGCGATCCGACGGAAGTCGATCGTCTCGTCGGATTGTGCCAACAGACCAGCCCGACCAGTGTGACCGCGTCATTTCGAGACGTCCTGACCCATTACGAGTCCGAGCCGGCGGGCAAGGGGTTTCTGGGCGACGCCGGCCAATCCGATTGGGAGCTGGCCACGCGCGGTAGTCGCACACGGCCGGCTCGCCGGGAGGAAATCGATGGCTAGTGTGCGAGGCATCACATTCCGGTGCCGATCGCGGCGATCGGCGGTCACTTTCCTCGATCGTGCTCGCGACTGGTTCTTCTGGCTTGCGCTGGCCATAGCGCTGCTTGTTTGTGTTAGCTCCGCGCTAGCCCAATCGCCGGCACCAGCGCCAGCCCCGCCTGCCGCCAATGAAATCACCAACTTCATTGGTGGCGGACCTAAGGTTTGGACCAGCCGCGAAGGAATGACGTCGGCATTGCAAATCATGCTGATGCTGACCGTTCTCAGCCTTGCTCCAGCCGTTTTGCTGATGACCACCTGCTTTGTCCGCATCGTGATCGTGTTGGGATTGTTGCGGCAAGCACTCGGTTTGCAACAGTCACCGCCGAGTCAGGTCATTACTTCGATCGCCCTGTTCATGACGATCTTGATCATGACTCCGACGTGGTCCGACGTGTACCACGATGCCATTGAGCCGTATTCGCGACCTGGCAGCGAGATGACGTTAGAGGAAGCCTGGGACGGAGGAGTGAAGCCAATCCGCCAGTTCATGATTCGCCAGATTGAAATCGCGGGCAACCGAGACGATGTGTGGTTGTTCTACGACTACTTGCCACCGAACACACCGGTACCGAAATCGTACGCCGACGTCCCGCTACAGGCCCTGTTGCCGGCGTTTATGCTCAGCGAGCTGAAGACTTCTTTCCTGATCGGTTTCCAAATCTTCCTCCCGTTTCTGATCCTCGACATCGTCGTGGCCAGCGTGACGATTT
>CAZFLF010000633.1:0-4768 GCA_964519825.1 uncultured Pirellulaceae bacterium
TTGCCGCCACTCGCGGTTCGTTTCGTTACGCCGGCCAGCGGAGAGTCGATCGCCACCCCGCGATTGGACCCAAAGTTGGATAAGCCTATTGTGTCGCCGACCATCACGTTGGGACGCGAATGGACTTCGGTCGGATTTGATCAACTGGTACGCGGCATGGAGCAGCAACGTGCTCGGCCCGGTCGAGTCAGTGTGCCAGCGTGGGAAGACGTGCATCCGCGACTGCCGGCGGGCATGTATCCGGCGGACAAACCGGTACGGATCAAATGGAGCTTGGTCGTAATGGGTCATCAGCCGCAAATGGGACCGGCGTGGCTGAAGTGTCTGCGCACATTTGGCCGCGAAGCGAAGCAAGACCGGGTGTTTGAGGAGACGATGTTCTGGGTCATCACCCGAACGATTGACTGTTTCTACTGAATGGGTCACACCGAAATGTTGCTCGCGGTCGCGGGTCAAAGCCCTCAACAAATCGAAGAGCGAACTCGGCGACTGGCCGAAGACTGGTCCACATTTCCGCCGGCGGAACAGGTCGCATTCGCGTTCGCTCGCAAGCAGGCCAAGACACCCTGGTCCATCACCGACGACGATGTGCAATTGCTGGTTGAACACTTTGGCACCGAGCGGGCCGCCGACGTGATCTGGTGGACGAGCCGTTGCCACTTTATGACCCGCGTGGCCGATGCCTTTCAATTGCCACTGGAAAAGGAGAACGTTTTTCAGCCGCTGCCGACCAAGTAAGTGGCAAAAAACTGGCCAGTCTGCCCGAGCATTGACACGGACCGTGTCGAAACGCCGACGCCTTGATTGGCGGCTGACGTTGCCACAAACGTGGTCCGCGCAGGCGAGAAGTAGATTCGTGGTCTAATCATGACCTGTCTTTCACAACCGTTACTCGAATAGGAGGGTTTGACCGATGAAAAGTTGCATCACTGCCTTGATAGGGCTGGTCGCTGTTTTAACCTGCCACAGCGCCGGGTGGGCTGACGAGCCAAAGGCTGGTACGACGAACGTAGCTACCTCCGAAGCCGCGGTGCTCGCGGAACTCTATGAGCACTTGGCGAACTCGATCATTGAAATCCGTGCTACCGAAGACAACTTGGTGAAGGCCATGCTGGTGCAGTATCACGCAGCGGCTCAGCGACACTTGGCGGAGGCGTCCGCAAAGGGCGCTGGCCGTAAAGCCCACCTGGAAGCAGCCGCCGAGAATATCGCCAGCATCGCCAATGAGGGGGACAAGCGGGCTCGGGCTGTGCGTCAACGGCTCTCAGACGCTGGCCATTATCACCAGAAAGACGCTGAAACCAAAGAAGACTACATGTTCATTAACTCCGCGGAGAAAAAGAGCCTGCTTGCCCTCGCCAAGAAAATCAGCCAGGTCGGTGCCAACGCCGAGTCTGGCGAGATCACGAAAGCGAGTGAAGAATTGAAATCGCTGTTTAGTAAATCGATTGGTCGGGAATGAGCCTCGGTAGGTATTGGATAGCGATCGTCTTGACGGCGGCTTGCTGCTCGTGCAGCAAGCCGGCCGTCCCACTTCCGGCCGTACAGCCGCCGGCAGTTCCGGTTCCAGCTGTGTCGCGCGAGGTCTCATCTTCGTCGTTGCCAGAGTCAAAGCCGTTTTTCGTCAACGTCGCGGCCGATGCGGGTCTGACCGCCGTGCTCTACTGCGGAGGCGCGGACAAGGATCACATTCTCGAATCGGTCGGGTCCGGAGCGGCGTTTGTCGATTACGACGAGGATGGCCAATTGGACCTTTATCTCGTCAATGCGTGGGCGCTGGACGAACAGCCGTCCCGTGTGCGTCTGCGGGGTCGCAACGTTTTGTACCGAAATCTCGGGAACGGGCGTTTTGAAGATGTCACGGAGCGAGCCCAGGTCGGCGACGACAGTTGGGGCTGCGGCGTTTGCGCGGGAGATTACGACAACGACGGCCACGTGGATTTGTACGTCACGAACTTCGGCCCGAATCGACTGTATCGCAATCTCGGAAATGGAACATTCGAGGAAGTGGGTGAGACAGCTGGAGTCGCCGACGCCGGCTGGGGCGCCGGGGCCGCCTTTTTCGACGCGGACCGCGACGGTGACCTCGACCTGTACGTGGTCAATTACATCGATTGCAAGTTCGAAGAAGTGCTTGCGGCGCAGCGCACGCATGTGTGGCAAGACAAAATCAAGGTCATGGCAGGGCCGTTCGGTATGCGCGGCGGCCGTGACCGGTTCTATCGCAACAATGGTAACGGGCAATTCGCCGACGCGACTGACGAAGTTGGGATGACCGACATCGCCGAGTCCTACGGCCTTGGTGTGGTTGCGTCGGACCTCGATAACGATGGGGATGTGGATGTCTATGTGGCCAATGACTCCAATCCAAACTTTCTTTATCGCAACGACGGCAATGGAAAATTTACGGAAGTGGGCTCTTGGACAGGCGCCGCCGTCAACGCAGAAGGGGCCGCACAGGGGAGCATGGGTGTGGACGCGGCTGACTTCGACGGCGACGGATTGCAAGAGTTGTTTGTCACGAATTTTGCCCGCGACTACAGCACCCTGTACCACAACTCCGGGAACCTATTCTTCGAGGATATTAGTGTCAGACAGCAACTGAATCGATTTACGTTCATTCAGATGGGTTGGGGCGGTGCGTTCTTCGACTACGACCTGGACGGTGACGTGGACTTAGCTCAGATGAACGGCCACATTTATCCACAAGTCGACAATGTACCCGGGTTGGGCGAGTCTTATCGCCAAGAGCCGCTCCTCTTGCAGAACAACGGCGGTCGCCTGGCGGACGTGTCGCTCCACGCCTTTGCGGGTAAGGAAATCGCCGCGTCGGGACGTGGACTGGCGGTGGGCGACTATGATAATGACGGCGACTTGGACTTCGTGATGACGGCAATTGATTCGCCGGCGTTCCTGTTTCGCAATGACACGCCGCGGAATGGCCATTGGCTAAAGATCCGGCCTCTGAACCGCCACGGCAGTCCGGCAATTGGCGCCCGCGCCAAAATCTCGGCAGGCGGGGTTACGCAAATGCGTGAGCTCCGCAGCGGTTCGACTTATCAGTCGCAAAGTGCTCTGGAGTTGCACTACGGCGTGGGGCCGGTGTCCCGCATCGACTTGGTCGAAGTGTATTGGCCAGATGGCGAGACTACCCAACATCCCAATCTGACCGCCGATCAAACGATCGTCATCCGCCAACCGCCTGCTCGTAGCGGGGCCGAGGGACGATGAGCAAATGGGCGACCTATTGGCGCTAAGAGATGTAACTCAAGGCCAGACTCTCAAGAATCGAAAAGCGATGTGGAACAGGGAGTGAAACTCGCCAAATTCGCTTGTACAGCGAGCTATAATTGAACATCACCCGTTGGCCAACCTTCCAAACAAGACAGCTCATGCTATCTACTCGCATTAAATCTAGTTTGTATGTCCTGCTCACAGCCACAGTTCTCCCGGCGACATTGATCGGCCAAGAAGTGCCAGCGCCATCCTCGAAGGACGCTGCGGCGGTTGCTGGCTCGAATCCCGCCTTCCTGGCGACGGTTATGGAGAAGCTCGCTCCTGAGAGCCGTAAGGACCTCGCCGAGATGTTATCGACGGACTGGAAGGATCGCCCCGAATGGGCCGATATGATGATTGCGATGCTCGCGGGAAGGGAAATGGGTCCAGGTGACGGCTGGTTCAAGCCGAGCGAAAGGAAGTATGAATGGGGATGGCTCTCCGCCAAGTTTGATGCCAATAAGGACGGAACTGTTTCCAAGGAAGAACTGACTATGGAGGTCCCTTACCCGGAGTTATTTTTCCCTCGCCTGGATCGCGACAACGACGGACAGTTGCAGTTAGCGGACTTCGACTATTCTGGCCGGCAGCAGCCCACACCGCCGCTGATGTTAAGCCAGTTCCTTTCGTCGGTCCTGGACGCCGACTCCAACGGGCGCATCACTCCGGAAGAACTGCAAAGCTTGCTCACGAGGGCGGACAAAGACAAGACGGGCTTTCTCACGGGGGAAGACTTGTACGGGGAATTCAGCCGCGCATTCTCGGATCGAAACGCCGGGGGTGCCGACATGCCCGGCCCGGAGGAGATGTTATCGATGTTCTTTCGCGGCGAGATTGGTCTATGGGAAGCCGGGCCAAAGCTCGGGGCTGAAGCTCCTGATTTCACTTTGCCCACACACGATGGGAGCCAAACAATCTCCCTCTCCAAGTCCCGAGGCAAACCGGTGATTCTCATCTTCGGCAGCTTCACGTGAGGGCCCTTCCGGTCCCAGGCTGGGACCCTCGACAAGCTGTATGCCCGCTACAAGGATCAAGTGGATGTCTATGCGGTCTACATCCGCGAGGCACATCCGACTGACGGCTGGAAGATGCAAGCGAACGACCGCGTCGGCGTGACCATCGAACAGCCCAAGACGCTGGGGGCCCGCAACCTGGTGGCCAGCAAGTGTTGCGAGACACTGCACCTTACGATGCCGCTCCTTGTCGACACGATTGGCGACCAGGTAAACCGTGCCTACAGCGGCTTTCCCGACCGGCTCTATATGATCGACCGCGAGGGCAAGGTCATTTACAAAGGAGGACGCGGCCCGTTTGGTTACAAGCCACGCGAGCTGGAGCAAAGCCTGCTGATGTTTCTCTTGGATGAATTCACGGCGAAAAGTGTGGGGAAGTAGGCTGCGTTTCGAGACTAGTACGATGGCCTTCACTGAGCGGAACGGCGCTAGCCCTTAGGTTTAGTCACATCTCGGAAACTGCTCGGTTACGACGAAAA
>CAZFLF010000634.1:0-4766 GCA_964519825.1 uncultured Pirellulaceae bacterium
CAGACATATCCCAACAAACAGTCTTTCAGCAAGCGAAACTGATGCGGTTCGCGAGTCGGTATCTTGAGCTGTGTCCGCTTCGAGCCGTAACCCTGCCGCGCCAGCGTTACTTGGTATTCGCCGGGGGGCAAATCGACACGCACGGCGCCCGATGCACTCGACCGCACTTCGACGCTCGTGCTTCCATTCTCGAATTCCACTTGTACATCTGGCAGCGCCACGTAGCGTTCGTCGCTGACGTATCCGATGAGCATGTTTGACAGTTCCTGTTGCGGGTTCTTTGCCTAACGCAGCCTGGTCTGGTTGGTTGGTTCGCCTTCGCGTTGCTCGGGCTTCCGCTGTGTGTTTCGGCCGTCTACGTCTCTGGCATGGCCGTTTACGGTCCCGATTCGTTGATGTGATGGACTCACTGGTGAACTCACCGCACGCGGCCGACCCCAAATTGGTCGCCGGCAGTAACCGGCTTGCCACTCGAGAAATGAATCTCGATCATCTTTTCGCTATGCACTTCACGCCCGGATTCGTCGGCCAACCCCCAGACGATTTGCTTGGTTTTTGTGTCGACCACTTCACCGGTCGATGGGTAAGCCCAGCGGCCATCCAGACTGAACGTTACCCAACCAGGCTGCTCGCGCATCGCGATGTCGGTTATCTGCCGCGGTGGTGACACGGTGTTGTCGAAGACATGCAGCCGGCTATTATGGGCATCGCATAACCAGATTTCGCGTTCGTCCGGCGTGAGTCCGATGCCGTGGCTGGGACAGCCGTGTCGCTTCACAGGCCCTGGAGAGAATCCTTGCACCTCGACGCGGGCCAACTTCTTTCCTGTCGTGAGATCGCCAATCTCAAATCCGAGCAAGTCATTCACGCAAACGAAGCAGCGAGTTTGTGCCCCATTCACCGTGAAAGGACGAATCGCGGCGTTAAACGGTCCAATGGTCTTGATCACCTGATGCGTGGTTGCATCCGCCACGGATAGCAGCGGCGAACGCAGTCCCGCCAGATACATCCGCCGGCCATCCAGACCGACGACCGTGTTGTGCGCGCCACTCTTTGTCTCAATCGTTTTCAGCAAGTTGCCCTGGGCGGCGTCGACGACGTTCCAAGTGCCCTGTTCAAACGAAGGCACGTACAGCGTTTTGCCGTCCGGTGTGAGCGACATGCGATCGCATCCCAGCGGCAACGATTTCTCCCACAATGTTTGTTCGCTAACCAAGTCTACGCAATACAGTTTCTTGGGAGTCGTGAAATAGAGTCGCTGCGTGCTCGCGTTCGCACAGACACCCTTGATATTGTCCGGCTTTTCTTCCTGGCTGGCCGTGGTCGCGACGCGTTTGACGAACTTATGCCCGTGGTCGATGTCGAAGACCAGGATTCCCGCGCCGCCAAACTCCAGGTAGTTGCGAATGCCCGGCGTGACGACGTACAGCCAGCGACGCAACGCGGCATCGTCGGCGTGGCTTTTCTCCGGTGCAATGGCAAAACTCAACGGCAGCAACAACAACAGGACCAGCACGCTTCGTCGAATCATGATCGGGCCTTCCGCATCAAGAATGAAGTTCTGCAGGAGTGACGGCGACGCGATATTCTGGGTTGCCGAGCAGCTCACAACTAGTCCCCGCCGTGACTGCATCACTCTAAGATGGTGAATCAGGCCTAGCCGTTTTTCTGTTGCCGCGATTCTATCGCCCTGCATCCTCCGTCCCTCCCGCTCCCCTCCTCTTCTTTGCGCCTTGGCGGCTTAGCGTGAGCCCCTCCTTTTCGGCCATGGGAGGTCTCACGCAAAGTCGCCAAGGCGCAAAGGCGGAAAGCGAAAACGAGAGACAGAGTCCGTTTACCGGTGCCGCGTGATGAGCTTCTGCAACTCGGGCCAACTCCGAGTATTCGCTACGTCCTCTTTCGTCAAACCAGCTCGGCGAGCCTGTAGAATGCCATAGCGCATGCAATCCAAACCATCGCAGGTGTGCGCGTCAGTGCTGACCACGATCGGGATACCGTAGTTCTTCGCCGATCCGCATTGGATGTCGTTCAAATCAAGCCGTGCGGGATTGGCATTGAGTTCGAGCAGCTTGTGATGGGTTTTTGCCGCCGCGAATATCTTTTCGAGATCAATCTCATACGCTTCACGTTTGTTAAGCAACCGGCCAGTCGGATGGGAGATCGCGGATACGGCTGGATGTTCGATAGCCCCCAGGACCCGCTCGGTAATCTGCTGCCGCGACTGCCGCTGACCGTAATGAATGCTGGCCATGACCCAGTCGGCTTGTGCCAGCACGTCGTCGGGCAAGTCCATTCCGCCCGCTTCCAGAATGTCACACTCGATTCCTTTCAGGATGAGGAATTCCCCGGCCAGTTGTTGGTTCAATTTGTCGATTTGCGCCCATTGGGACAGGACACGTTCTGGATTCAATCCGCGCGCCATCGAAACTCGCTGCGAGTGATCAGTGATCGCGATGTACTGCAGCCCGCGTTGGCGAGCGGCTGCGACCATTTCCTCAAGAGTCGCCTGCCCGTCCGTGGCCGTCGTATGCATGTGCAAATCGCCGCGGATATCGGAAAGTTCAACGAGCTGTGGCAAATGTCCTTCAGCCGCCCAGTCGAATTCGCGACGGGCCTCGCGCAGTTCCGGTGGAAAGACGGGTAAGTTCAGCGTGGCGTAAACTTCTTCTTCGGTCGCTCCGGCGATCAAGACCTCTTGATCCCCCTCGACACGGAACACTCCGTACTCGTTGATTTTCAGACCGCGTTGTTTGGCCAGCCCACGCACAAAGACGTTATGATCCTTTGAGCCAGTAAAGTATTGCAGCGCCGCGCCAAATGACTCGGCCGGCACGACTCGCAAATCAACCTGGAGATTTGGATGGATGCGAATCGACATTTTGGTGTCGCCGCGCCCCAGCACCGTTGCGAGATCAGGAAACTCGGCCAGCCGATCCATCACTTCGTCTGGTTTCGCGGAAACAACCAAAACGTCGAGATCACCGACCGTTTCTTTACCCCGTCGATAACTCCCGGCCAGCTCAAGCTGGTGAATGCTGCGACATTTGCCCAAATGTTCCCGCAAGGCTTGAGCAATCCGATCCGCCTCTGCCCAATACAACCGCTCACCTGCCGTCGCCGCGAGGCCGATCCCTTTCAGAATCGTCTCTTCCGTCTTGGCGCCGAATCCCTTGAGTCCCCGGACGCGACCTGCATCGCACGCCGCCTTGAGTTGGTCTAGCGAAACGATGCCGAGCTCCCGGTGAAGCGCCGCGGTCTTCTTGGGACCGATGCCCGGGATCCGCATGATTTCCAGCACCGACGGCGGTACCTGGTGGCGTAACTCGTTCAACTGCGGCAACTCGCCGGTCTCGACCAACGTGGCAATCTTCTTCGCCAGATCGTCCCCTAGGCCATCAATGTCGGTGAGCGATCGGGACGCGTCTTCGACGATCGCCGCCATCGATTCGGGAAAGTCGCGGATCGTGCGCGCGGCATTCCGGTACGCACGCACTCGAAATTGATTGGCTCCTTGAAATTCCAAAATGTCCGCCAACTCGTCAAACGCGGCGGCGATCCGATCGTTGGTCATACGTGCAACTCCACCACGTCCTTGTCGTGCAATACGTAATCGCCTTTGACGGTGGTGCCGGGATGGATGTGACCTCCCCAGACCCGTGCGGACTTGAGATTCTGTGCGAAATCGCGATGAACCAGTTCCGCAACGTCCAGCAGCGTGCCGCCGCGACGGACCGTAAACGGCTTGTCGTAGTCTGGTTCCTTTTTCGTCGGCAATTTGGTGTACACACGTACGACGTCGAGCGCCGCGTAGATGGCGTTTCGCAAGCTTTCCAATCCGGTGCCCTGTTCCGCAGAAATCACCTGCTCGGGAAGAGAAAATGAACAGAACTCATGCAATAGTTGCAGACGCTCGGTCGCACCCGGTGCGTCAATCTTGTTCGGCGTCAGAATCGTCTTGGTGAACGACAGGCCGATGTCGTCCTCGTCGAGATACGATTCGGCAGCGAGCCGGGTTTTGGTCGAATTCAGCTTGTCGACTACTGCTTGCACCTGCTCAATCCCTTCATCACTGGCCAGATCGACCAGAAGCAGTGCGAGATCCGAGCCGCGAATCAGCCCCTGCGTGGCCGGATCAAATATATCCCCCGTGATAGCGGGTGTGTCAAGTAACTGCACCATCACGTCTTCCCACGGCATCATGCCCGGCAGCGGCTGGTGCGTGGTAAACGGATACGGAGCGACTTCGGGGGTGGCTCGCGTCAGGCTGCGCAGCAATTGGCTTTTGCCGGCGTTTGGTCCACCGATCAGAATTGCACGGCCGGCCCCCTGCCGTGGAAACCTGACGGTCGGGCCTTTGCCGCCGCTTTTTTTCGCATGCTCTTCAGCCGTATGCTTTGCACGACTGATCTTTTGCTTGAGATCGGCCTGCAATTTGTCGGTGCCCTTGTGCTTGGGCAATTCGCGCAGCATGTTTTGCAGGCAGCGAAGTTCCTCGTCCGGCGTCGTCGCGCGGCGGTATTCTTCTTCGGCCTTATGATACTGCGGAGTCAGATTGGCGGGCATGCCGACGAGTTTATCGCACGCTACACGCAGTGACTATGCACGTCCGCGGGTTGAGACATCCACGAGGGACGAGAGCTCTATCACAGCTAAAAACGGGGATTGGATCACTGAGCGGAACGGCGCTAGCCGCCGGTTCTTAGGAACCGAGGGCTAGCGCCCGTTCGCTCAGTATCCAATTATTTAGCTGTGACAGAGCACTAGGC
>CAZFLF010000635.1:0-4753 GCA_964519825.1 uncultured Pirellulaceae bacterium
CTTTATCCGTGTGCTTCCATCCGTGTGCAATTCTGGAATTGAAAGACTGCGCACATGGATCGAGTCACACGGTTGGAATTCAATGCCGCGAGGGTGCTGGCCGCTCAGTGACCAACAGACGAGGGTTTCAGACTGTCCATTTCCCATGTTCGTTCGCACGATCACAACTATCCCGCGGCTCGTGCTTTGTTTGGGCCTTTGCGTCTTTGCGTGAGCTTATCGAACCGCAGCAAGGGGGTCACGCCAAGCCGCCAAGCCGCAAAGAAAAAGCAAGGCAGAGGATGCTCATAGTTTGTAACCTTTCTGGCGGAAGATCGGCGCGGCGATCCGACGCAGGTTGCCCCCGAAAATCTGCAGCCGCTCGGCATGTGTCAGGTCCGCATCCAAGACTTTCGAGAGTTCTGTCGAATACGAACGCGATGGTCCGTGTCCTCCCCACACGAGCCGACTAGTTCCCAGTTCGCGCACGGTATAGTCGACCTGCCCCGAGTGCGGGTCGGAGCCGCTGAACTCGATGTAGACGTTTTTGAAACGGCGCACGGCTCGCACGCCTAGCTCCCAGTCGCCGCCAGAGTGACCGCAAATGAACGGCACTTCCGGGAATCGCTCCGCCAGCAGTGCCACATCCATCGGGGTCGACTCGCCGGGTTCGTTGGCTCCCCCAGGTCGCCGCGGCTCCCCGCCGACTTTCATCCAGGTGTGAATGTAGATCACGGCATTCAATTCCGCGGCCAATCGGATGATCACATCGTTGTCGCGATGGCTGCAGACGACACCTCCGGGATTGCCGCCGTAGTACTTAATGCCGATGCACGGTCCGCGTTGGACCCATTCCTCAATCTTCCGGCAGCTTTCCACGGGCTGCGAGGGATCAATGGGAATCAATCCCGCGACCCGGTCCGAGTTCTTTTCCAAAAACTCGCGGATCTCCTGCGTCTTTTCGGCCGGAAGTGAAGTTCCCAAAGGATCAGTTGGCGAGCCGGCAATGTCCAGAGAGAGCATCCGTTCGATCCCCATACGCTCCACATAAAACAGGTTCTCCTCGTGTTGCCGCAGATTGCCGTCGTAGATGCCGTGATAGTGCATGTCCCAGATTCGCAGCTTCACCAGGTCATCACGTGTCGGCAGACCGTAAGCAGCGGGATCCAAGGCAAACTCGCGAGGTCCGGAAGGATTTTTCATCGAACGCGCCTTCTGAAAAGATATTTGTGGCTGCATCGTTTAACCGAAAGCCGCAGGCGAGCGCGTTGAACAGAGATCGACATCACTCCACGCGCTCGCCTGCGGCTTGCGGTTAAACGACTTCATCCCCGTCCTATCTGACAAACCTCTAGTTGATCAGCCGCCGGGCGTTGGCGCTCATGAGCTTCTCCAGTTGCTCGAGGCTGAGCGGCGACTCGAACAGCTTCATCAGGGCGCTTTCGCACGGGAAATAGGGGGCATGTGAGCCAAACACCAGCCGTTCCACAGGTATCGCGCCCCGGTAACTCGGGTTCGTTCCCTCAATCAGTCGCCCCACGCCGCCGTTCCCTTCGGTGGCGGCAATATCGAAAGTGATTTGCGTCTCCCGGACCAGGATCGGAACGTTGTTGCCGAGCTGGGCTCCTCCCGAGTTGATCAACTGCACCTTCGCCACAGGCACCTTCTTCAATACGTCGGGCAGGGGTGATGCATTCACGGCTGGAACATCGATCGCGGGATGATGCACGCGCTCGTCTTCCATTCGCATGGCGATCTGTACGAGCATGCCTCGCTTCGCCGCCTCACTGAGCATCCGCACGAATTCTGGGTGATCGAGCGTGTATCCATGATAGGCCGGGTACAGCCGCAATCCGGACATACGGTATTGCTCGTGGCAGCGCCGGAGGTCTTCTTCCCAGTCCGGCCAAACTGGATTGACGCTGCCGATGGGAATCAACACGCCCCCTCCGCGTGTCCGGCACTCTTCGGCCAGCCTGCGGTTGATCACGTCGAGCTGCTTGTGGAGGACTGCCTCGAAGCTGCCGGCCCACGCTTTTGTGATGCGGTGCTTGCCCAATTTGGCGATTAGCGACTCCGTCCGGTCGTACTTCAGCTTTCGGAAGGGCCATTCAAACAAGTGGACGTTGCAGTCGATGATCTCGGGCGTCGAGGGAACCGCGCCCGGCGCTAGTTCGGCACTTTGAGCGGAAGAACTCACCAACGAGGCGGCAATTGGAAATGCGGCGGGGATCAACGACGCCTTCACAAAACCTCGGCGATCGATCGTTCGCGAATCGTGACCGTCGTGGGGCATGTTTTCCTCCATCTGACTTGGGTTGTTGCAGAGTATTGAAATGAACTTCCGTCGCCCACGCCATACTCGGCTCATTCGCGGCAGAATCGCATGAAGTCACCATGCCTGGAAAAACCCTTTCAGTTCAACTGAAAAGCCGCTCCAGCCCATCACTGCCCGGATGAACCACCAAAGGATTAGCAAACCGAAAAGGATCAAAATCACAGCTTTGAGCGAATGTGCTGTTTTGGTTTTCGCGTCGGGAACAGAGATCGTCTGCGGTGGCTCGTACGGATTCGCATTATCTTCGCCGCGTGACATGACGGAATTGTAGACGCACTTCTGTATTGCCGGATACACTTTGCTCCATCGCGTAAGCGGTTGATCCCAGCCAAAATGGACCAGCTGAGTACGCCCTTTCCGAGAGCTGCTTGGAGTCGCAACCAATCGGAGGGCGACCGGTCGTTTAACCGAAAGCCGCAGGCGAGCGCGCTGGAGTACTGTCGATTTCCCCTCAGCGCGCTCGCCTGCGGCTTTCGGTTAAACGATGCCGCCGCAAAGACGACTCCTGACCACTTCGGCCAGGGAGACTGACATGCGAACGATCCTGTGGATGCTGTTGCTGCCGACGACCCTGTGCGGCGAGGAGCTGGCTCCGTGGAGGGCCAACCGGCATCCAACAGACATGCCTCGACGGCATGTTCAGGACGTCGCGGCGCGACGACTGGAATACCGCGTCGTGAAAGGTGGCACGATGGACGGGCGGAATTGCCGCTCGCCACAGGGGGTCTGGACACCGTTCGAGCAGACGTGGGAATCCAACCGCTCCGTGCGAATGGAAAACGTCGGAGAGACCGACCTGGTCAATCCGTGGCTTTCCAACGGTCACAACGACTTCCGCAGCATCCAAGCGATCGTCGCTCGGGCCATCGAGCCCGGGATGACCGACAAGGAGAAGGCCATCGCACTCTGGTGGCAGCAAATTCAACATCGCTTTCACTATGAAGGCGACAACAGTGAGCTATCCAGTCCCGTGAAGGTGTTGAACATCTACGGTCACAATACGTGTGGCAATGATTCCATCTGCATGGCTGGCTTGTGGAAAACAGCGGGCCTCAAGGTGGCCCCCGCCCGGCTCGTAGGGCATTGCGTGACGCAAGTGTTTTATGACGGCGCTTGGCATCTATTCGATGGTGACATGCACTCGATGTATCTGTCGCGCGACAATGAGACGATTGCCGGCGAGCAGGACCTCGTGCGCGACCACGATCTGATCAAACGGACGCATACCCAAGGCATCCTCAGGCCGCAGGGACGGGCTGGCGACGAGTGGGAGGCGTCGATCTACGTTTTCGAGGGGAATGTGACAGGGGACCGGAACGCGAATCAAACCTCAGCGATGAACATGACGCTGCGCCCCGGCGAGGCGCTCGTGTGGCGCTGGGGTCACACGGACCCGGTGAAGTACTTTGGGTCGCCGCAACACAGGTTCTCTGAGAGGATTTGCAACGGGCTCTGGGAGTACCGTCCGGATTTTGCAAAGTCGACGTGGCGGAAGGGAGCTGATTCCATTCAGGGAATCGTGTCGGGAGACAATGGGTTGGAAGCCGCAGAGGGAGAAAAGGGAAAAGCAGGTGTGGTCGTCTGGACCATCCGCTCCCCCTACGTAATTGTCGGTGGAAAGCTCGATATCCAGGGGACTGACACCAACTTCGAGATTTCGTGGGATGGAAATGGAAAGTCCTGGGAAAAAGTGGGGAGCGATCTCGATGCGTTTTTCCCGCCAGTCGGGACTGCTCGCTACACCTATCATCTGCGATGTCATCTCACGGGTGCGGCGAGGCTGCGCAGCCTGGGGATCGTAAACGACGTGCAGATGGCCCCGCTTTCGCTACCCGAAATGGGGATCGGTGAAAATAAATTCACTTACTCGGATGAATCGGCCGGAGAACGTCGAGTGCGGATTACGCACGAGTGGGTCGAACGCTCGGCCAGCGCCCCTCCCGCCGCTCCCCCGGCTCCGATCAAGCCTCGTGATCGAGGCGAGGCCGAAGGAACCGACGTTGTCTTCGAGTGGCAGCCGGCCTTGGATCAGGACGGCGATAAGATCGCGGACTATCATTTTGAGCTTTCCTCACGAGCCGATATGAAGTGGCCGCTATCCATGAGTTTTGCCAAGTTGATCTCCCGCACCAGCGACGCCGGTTCGGCTCGCTACACGCGGAAGGCCCCCGGCGAGCTGAATCCGGATTGTGAGTACTACTGGCATGTTCGCGCCAAGGATGATCAGGGAGTTTGGGGTCCGTGGAGCAAGACGTGGAGTTTCACACCCCGGGGACCGGCTCCTCCGCTGAAGGTCACCCTGCAATACGACAGCGAGAAGAATCTGGGGATCCTTCGCTGGGCACCGAATCCGCTGGGCCGTAGACCGGTCGCCTATCGCGTCTATGCCAGCGACGAGAAGGGCTTTTCGGTCAGCGACGAACCATTCGCGGTAGC
>CAZFLF010000636.1:0-4745 GCA_964519825.1 uncultured Pirellulaceae bacterium
CAGCTACTCAAGCTGGGTGAAGGTGGATCCGAACATGCAAAGCTCCTGACCAAGGACAAAGCTGGCCACGTGACCATCGTCGATTTGACGATGACGAAGGCAAAAAACGAAGACCTGGTGAGCTTAGCGGACCTACCGTTGCTCGCCACCGCCAAGCTGGGCAAGCCAGACGTTTCCGACGCCGGATTGAAACACTTGACCGGATTGAAGCACCTGCGGTCGATCGATCTGGAAGGTTCGGGGATCACCGATGCGGGTATCGAAACCTTGCAGCAAATCGCGACTCTGGAAGACGTGAGTCTCAAGCGGACGGGCATCAGCGATGACGCCCTGAAGCATCTCGTCGGCCTGCCGAACATCAGGCGGATTCGCACCGCCCAAACGAATATTACCGACGCTGGCCTGGCGCATTTGAAGGCGAATACGACGCTGGAAGTTCTCGACTTCCGCGATTGCAATCTGTTGTCGGACGCCGGTCTGGAACACCTCAAGGGTTTGACCAAACTCACACATCTCATGGTTTGGGGGAAGCAGATCACCGACCAAGGCTTGGAACATCTGTCACAACTCAAAAATCTGCGGGTTCTGTCGCTGCAAGACACCGCAGTTGGTGACGCAGGTTTGGAGAAACTGAAACCCTTAAAAAACCTCCAACAGCTCACGCTGATGCGATCCGATGTGACCAGCGCGGGAATGGCGTCACTCTCCGGATTGATCAACCTGTTTGATCTCGACCTTCGTGGAACCGTGGTCAATGACGACGGCATGGCACATTTGAAGAAGCTGTCGAATTTAAAGATTCTCGACCTCAGCGAAACGCTTGTGGGTAACGTGGGGCTCGAGCATCTCAAAGAGCTGCGGAAACTGGAGGACCTCAACCTGTGGGCGGCGCGGGTGGGGGACGCGGGGATGGTTCATATCGCCACGATGACCACGCTGAAGCGGCTCAACCTCGATAACGTTGGCTATTCCGATGAGAACGTCGTGCTGACCGATGAAGGAGTGAAGAAACTTGCTGTTTTGGCCAACCTGGAATGGCTGCATCTAGGCAAAACGAAAATCAGTGACGCGTCTCTGGAATCACTGGCGGGACAGAAGAAGCTTAAGTATCTGGAAGTGACTTTTTGCGATCCGGAGAAACTAACGCCGCAGGGGGTCGAGAAACTAAAGGCCTCGATTCCGGGTATCGAAGTGAAGTACTGACCCGAATTCACGTCCCCGCGGTGCGTCGTTCGGTGATCTCGATCGCCTTGAGCAATCCTCGGGCTTTGTTCAGCGTTTCTTGGTATTCGCTTTCCGGCACGCTGTCCGCCACGATTCCTGCGCCCGCTTGGATGTAGGCTTTTTTTCCTTGGACCACGAGCGTGCGGAGCGCGATGCAGGTATCCATGTTGCCGCCATAGTCAAAGTATCCGACCGCCCCGGCATAGGGTCCGCGACGATGCGGTTCCAGTTCGTCGATGACTTGCATCGCCCGCACCTTGGGTGCTCCGGAGACCGTTCCGGCGGGGAGGCAGGCTTGGAGCGCGTCGAACGCGTCTTTCCCCTCTACCAGCTCGCCCGTGACATTGGACGTGATGTGCATGACGTGACTGTAGCGCTCGATCACCATCACGTCAGAGAGCTGCACCGTGCCGAACCGCGCTACGCGCCCGACATCGTTCCGGCCCAAATCGACGAGCATCACGTGCTCGGCGCGCTCCTTTGGATCGGCGAGCAGCTCTTCCGCCAGTTGGCGGTCTTCTTCGTCCGTATGCCCGCGCGGCCGTGTCCCCGCCAGGGGTCGCACTGTCACTTTGCGATCGACCACGCGACACATGATCTCCGGCGAACTCCCCACCAATGTCACATCTGGCGTGCGCAGAAATAACATGAATGGACTCGGATTCACCACGCGCAACGTGCGGTAAATCTCGAACGGGTCGGATTGAATGTCGACTTCCAAACGCTGGCTGATCACGACCTGAAAGATGTCGCCGGCCCGGATGTACTCGATGCACTGGCGGACCGCCGATTCAAACTCCGCCTGGGCGAAGTTGGAGCGGTAGGACAACTCCGGAGTGCCTGCTGTGTCGATGTCCGCACACCGCGGTTCGGCGTTGGGAGCCGATAGCCGGGCCACCAGGTCGTCGACGCGTCGCTGTGCGTCCGCGTAAGCAGTCGCCGCATCGGTTCCCGGTCGGTCCAGACGCGCCATGGCGACCACGAACATCGTCTTGGTGACGTTGTCGAAGATCACAATCCGGTCATAGAAACCAAAGAACAAATCGGGGAGATGTCGGTCATCAGGGGGTGCGTGTGGCAGATTCTCGACATACCGCACAATGTCATAGCCGGCGTATCCAATGGCGCCGCCGGTGAACCGCGGTAACTCGGGCGGGTGCGCCGCTTTGAAGGCGGTCAACCGGCTGCGAATCTCTTGGAGCGGATTCGCGGCGTCAAATTCACTCCGTCCATTCTCGTCGACCACCGTGACCCGCGTCCCCGTGGCACTCAATTCGAGAAATGGTTCCGTGGCCAAAAAGCTATAGCGACCCACTCGTTCGCCTCCGACCACGCTCTCAAACAGGCAGGCACACTTACCGTCATCGATCCGCCGAAACGCCGAAACCGGAGTGAGAGAATCGCTGACCAGACAGCGATAGACCGGAACCAAGTGGTGATCGGCCGCCAATTCCTGAAAACCAGCGAAGTTGGGAAAATACTTCATGGCCTAATTGCGGAGTTAATTGGGAATTCGAGATAAGTAACATAGCCGGGAGCATTTGCCCCAGGAATGTGGTTGCCGGACGGCGGACGGCGGTGATGGAAGCGGTTTTTCGCCAAGCTTGACACAACGGAGTCACGCAATAGAATCCTACCGTTCAACCTAAGTCATGATCTCAAACGATGTTGGGCAGGCAGCCATAGACCCGACAGCAACGCGACCTGAGGATTCTCTAAATGCGGCGAAGTTTGTCCGGTTCGATTCCGACCGGACGCAATCCGGTCTTCCGCTCGTCGAACTCGTCAATCGGCTATTTTGAGCCGCTGCGCCGAGAACGTTGCATCTAGAAAGACGTCTAGAAAGACATCTAGAAAGTAAAGTACGCTGCGGCGATGCCCATGAAGTGCCAACATTGTGAAAAGCCCGCGACGTTCCATATCACGGAGCTAACCACCGGTCCCAAACCATCGGAACTGCATCTGTGCGAGGACCATGCCCGCGCGTACCTCACGCAGTCAGAGGATGAGACGGAAGTGGCTCCGACTCTGGCCGGCGTCCTTGCTCAGCAACTAAAGCTGGGCCAAACTGCCCAGGAACTCGCCCGACTCGACCAGCGTTCGTGTCCCGTTTGTGGGATCACGTTCTTTGAATTTCGTCAGCAAGGTCGGCTGGGATGCCCGCATGACTACGTCTGCTTTGAAAAGGAATTGGAACCGCTGTTGGTCAATATCCACGGTGAAAATTCTCATGTCGGCAAACGTCCCAAACGCACATCGCACGGAACGGATCGTCGCACGGAACTGATTCGGCTGCGTCGCGAAATGAAAGAGGCGATCGAGAAAGAAGAGTACGAACTCGCTTCGCAGATCCGCGACATGATCCGTAAGTTCGAACAAGAAATAGGAACCGCAAGTGAAACTGGATGATTTGGCGCGTCGGAATGGTGAGTGGCTCAAAGGCTCCGGCCCTGAGTCCGACATCGTCATCAGCAGCCGCATTCGCCTCGCGCGAAATCTGGCTGACTTTCCGTTCATCCGGCGCTGCAATGAACAGGATCGCATGACGATCGAACGGCTCTTGCGCGAACAACTTTCGCACGAAGCGGAACTTGCCGAAACCAGTTTTGTGGATGTTCATCAGCTCTCGACACTCGATCGCCAGTTTCTTGTCGAACGGCAATTGATCAGCCGCGAACTGTCGGACGGGGACGGGCCGCGTGGAGTCTTGATCGACGCCAATGAAAAGTTCAGCGTGATGGTCAACGAAGAAGACCATTTGCGAGTCCAGGTAATCAATAGCGGTCTCGATCTGCAATCGGCCTGGGAACGGATCAATCGCATCGACGATTTGATCGAGCAACGGGTCACTTTTGCCTTCAACGAGCGGCTCGGTTACTTGACCGCTTGTCCGACCAACGTCGGCACCGGCATGCGTGTCAGTGTCATGCTGCATATGCCGGCGCTGGTCCTGACTCGACAAATTGAAAAGGTCTTTCGGGGACTGCAAAAAATCAGCCTCGCCGTGCGCGGACTGTACGGCGAAGGCTCGCAAGCGATGGGAGACTTTTACCAAATCAGCAATCAGATCACGCTCGGCCGGCGCGAGGACGAATTGATCGCCCAAGTGGCCGAAGTCGTGCCGGTCATGATCGACTACGAGCGTAAAGCGCGGGAGTTCCTGATCAAAGAAGGACACAAGGACTTGCACGACCGTGTCAGCCGCGCCTACGGTATCCTGTGCACGGCACAGACCATCAGCAGCGAAGAAACGATGATGCTGCTGTCGAGCGTCCGGATGGGGGTCAATCTGGGGCTGATTGAGGAATTGGAGATTCCGACTATCAACCAGCTATTCCTCCATACTCAACCCGCCCACCTGCAGAAGATCCGCGGCCTGGAACTTGATACTGCCGACCGCAACATCGAACGAGCACTCTATCTGCAGCGCCATCTGCGGCAAGACCGTTCCGGCGGCGAAAAGAACTGAGTGTCGTCGACATCCAAAGCACGGCGTCCGGGTGAGCGGAATGGCGCTAGCC
>CAZFLF010000637.1:0-4743 GCA_964519825.1 uncultured Pirellulaceae bacterium
GCGGCTAGCGCCGTACCGCTCACTCGTCCAGTAACAAAGTAAGTGCCATTGGGCTAGCGCCGTTCCGCTCAATGATGCAACTTCCCACGGCGGACCGCGGCTTCACCAATCTACATGTTTCCAATGATTGCGTCGCCCATTTGTCGCGTCGTGAGACGGCCGCCTAAGTCCGGAGTATGCTGCCCGGCGGCCAGAGTCTTCGCCACAGCATCGCGAATCTGCCGCGCGGCAGCGGCCTGACGTAGATGATCGAGCATCATGGCAGCACTGAGAATTGCGGCGATCGGATTGGCGATCCCGCGACCGGCGATGTCTGGTGCGGAACCATGCACCGGCTCGAACATGGAAGGAAAGAGACGTTCCGGATTGGTGTTGGTGCTGGGGGCCAGACCGAGCCCGCCCGCCAGTACCCCCCCGAGATCCGTCAATAGGTCGCCGAAGAGATTCGACGCCACAATCACATCGAACCGCTCCGGCCAGCGCACCAGGTTCATCAGCAGCGCGTCGCAGTGCTGACGTTCCGATTTGACGTCCGGATATTGCGGCGCAAGTTCTTCGAGAATCTCATCCCACAACACGTAGGCGTAGCGCTGCGCATTGGACTTGGTCGCCATGGTCAGTTTGAATCGTCGAGTGCGAGCCGTCTCGAATCCGTATCGCAGAATCCGCTCGATGCCGCGCCGCGAATGAATGGCGGTTTGCACGGCCACTTCGTCCGGCGTACCGCGACGGAGCCGGCCGCCATTATCGACATACTCTCCCTCGGAGTTCTCGCGAATGACGACAAAGTCAATATCCGCGGGCTTCTTGTCGGCGAGCAAGCATTTCACGCCGGCAAACATCTTCGCCGGACGGACGCAGGCGTATTGATCGAATGCTTGACGGATGCGGACCAGCGGCGCCAAAGACTCGCTGTCTGGCATCCTGGCGGGCCACCCCACGGCACCTAGCAGGATCGCGTCGAATTGGCGCAGGACGTCGAGAAAGTCGTTCGGCACGACTTCACCGGTCTGCTCCCAATGCTTGAACCCCCAGTCGAACCATGCCAGTTGCAACTCGAACCCACGGTCGCGACCCCGCACTGCTTCCAGCACGCGCACGGCTTCGGTCGTGACTTCATGGCCGATCCCATCGCCGGGATAGACGGCAATCCGAAATCGCTCCTGCATGGCAGACTTCTCGACGGTGAATTTCTGTTCGTCCTGGTTACGGCGTTGGCCTCGCGGAATCAGTTTTCAGTGATGTTGGCGCGGCCAGAATTTCGTCGAGTTCGTCGCGCAAGATCTGTTCGACGCCGTCGCCATAACCTGTATGCACCTTACGCACGATTCCGCCTCGGTCAATAAACACGAGCTGTGGAATTCCGCTCACCCGATAGGCCGTGCCATGCTTACCGTTGGGGTCCAGCACAACATTGAGTTTCCAACCATTCTCCTCGATAAACTTGCGGACTGTCTCAGCATCCTCTTCTTGATTGACTGCGTAAAGCACGACACCTTTTGCCTTATAATCGTCGGCCAGCTTCATGAGGATGGGCAGTTCTGCAATACAGGGACCGCACCAAGTAGCCCAAAAATCGAGCATCACGACGTTGCTCGCGTACTGTTGCTTCAGGCTGAATTCGGATCCGTCGAGCAGCGTTCCCTCCACATCCGGCGCGGGCTTGCCGACCAACGGCGATTCTTTCCCCAGAGCAGCTGGCTTTTCTGCTCCGGGCGAAACGAATTGATTCGGGCCAGTTCGGCTGCACGAAGCAAGTGGGACGAGGCAAGCGACAAACAATCCGCGAAGCAGTATCCGCGATGACATAAGACATTCCTTTGTGTGGCCGAATGTTGGAGTTACTTGCCGATGCAATACAAATTCTCGTAAGTCCGAATCAGAATCCGACCGTCGACGAACACAGGAGTCGCGATCATGCTCTCACCCGCCAACTCATTTTGCGCGACGAGCTTGTAGGTGTCCCCTTGCTGCAACACAAATGTCTTGGCGTCTTCGCGCGTGACGTACACATGTCCCCCCGCCAAGATCGGCGAAGCGCTGAAAGGGGTGCGGTGCTTCTCCACTTGCCCCCGCCAGATCTCCCGGCCCGATTTTGCGTCCAGACATGCGACGTCTCCGCGATCGGTGCAGAAGTAAACACGTCCGTCGAGTGCGGCGGGGGTGGGTACGTCGGCGCCGAGGTTGTCCTTGAACCACGCCACGTTCGTTTTGGTCACATCGCCGCTGCCGCCGAGCTTGACTGCAGTGATCGTCGAGCCGCGGGCGTAGGGAGCAACGATCAAGTCATTGACGACGACCGGTGAAGCGATCGACCGGAAGAAACCGTCCTGTTTCGGGTTCAATCCGCCGACTCGCCACAGTTCTTTGCCGGTTTCGCCATTGTGGGCCGTCACGTGATCCGCCCCCAGGACATAAATCGTCGGGTGGCCCTGGGCATCGTTAACCACGACGGGTGTCGAATAACTTTGTGCCGCTTCTTTCGGAGCCGGGACGTCGCGGTTGACCTTCCACACTTCGTCGCCACTTGTTTTATCGAAAGCGGCCAAATAGGAGGGTCCTGTCTGCATGACGGCGACGACCACACATTCCTTGGTCAGCACGGGTGAGGTGCCGAGATCATGCCACAATGTGTCTTCGCCGTACTTTTGTTGCAGATTCTTCTGCCACACAACCCGTCCGGTGAAATCGACGCATGCGAGATCCCCGCTCTTGAAATAGACGAACACGGATTTGCCATCTGTCACTGCCGAAGGATTGCTACCGGTTGCCTTCTTGTTCGATGCCTTACGCTCCGCACCGAGCGTGGTTTCCCACTGCGGCTTGCCGTTCCAGTCCAAGCACGCCAGGACGTTTTTTCCCTCCTTGCCATACGTCAAATAAATCCGCTTCTCCCACACGATCGGAGTCGAAGCGCCGCGCCCCGGCAACGGAACTTTCCAAGCCACGTTTTCCGTGACACTCCACCGCGTCGGAAACTCTCCAGCGGGGGCGACGCCATCATTGGTCGGTCCGCGCCAGTTGGGCCAGTTTCCGGCGTGCAGCGTCGCGGTGGCAAACAACAAGATGGCGAATACGGCAGATCGTCTCATGATCTGGTTCCTTTCATGATTTTCAGCAAAGTCGTCGGCAAGCAGTTGGGCGAATAGTCTAGCTGACCCGTCCGCGGAGTTCACGCGGTGGACCCGCCGGGTAGTGCTGTCTCTTGAAGAAGAGGCCTTACCGTCCAATTCGCTCCGATCGCGATCGCTGGCGGTAATACTTAAGTCCAGGAACGAAAAAACAAAACGCGGAGACGACTCCGAAGATGATATGGGCCGCGTTTGGCCAGCGGGCCATGAGTAGTGCGGTGCCGAATAACGCCGCCGCCTGCACGTAAAACGTTCCGGACAAAATGCCCGCCTTGACCATGAATACCATCCCGGTGATCAAGCCCAGCACGGGTGACAACGCGAGCACAGGCAGCCCCAAAATGATCTCGACGACGAATAGCAAGCCGATCGCCGCCATGCTCGCCGCCCACACGTGCGCGATCTGCCTTTCCACAAACGTGACCGGACCCATGCGGCGTCTCAGCCACCAGAACACCGCCGCCCACAGACCTAAACCCAACGTCCACAGCGCGATGTAATACCATCGCTCACGAAAGCCGTACCAGTGCAGCGCGTTCGTGAGCAGGCAGGCGATCAGCAGTACCAGGCTGTGCCACATCCACAGCAGGCCCCAGTTTTCCAATACCGTTGCATGATGCGTCTCGCGGAACATGCGGGCGAGCACCTGACGGAACTGGCCACTTCGCGCGGAGATCGGCTCGTCGTGCAGGTACGACTCCAAGTCGTCCGCGAGTTCTGCCGCCGTGAGGTATCGCAAATCGGTCGGCTTTTGCAGACACCGCAATGCGATCAGCTCCAGGTCGGGATCGGCACCGGGATTCACGACGCGCGGCGGCACGACGTCCTGTTCGAGCAGCATGAGCACCGTATCGACGGGCGACGCAGCTTGAAACGGCGGGCGGCCGGTAAGCATGTGGTAGAGGATCGCTCCCAGGCTGTAGATATCACCCGCGGGACCGGCTGCGCCCCGCGATCCGGCAGCTTGCTCCGGGGCCATGTACGAAGGAGTGCCGATTGCGCCGCCCGTACGCGTGATGCTCACCACTTCCGAGATCAGCTTGGCGAGCCCGAAGTCGGTAACGTGTGGATTGCCGGCATCGTCCAGCAGGATGTTGGAAGGCTTGAGATCGCGGTGAAGCACGCCGCGCTGGTGAGCAAAATGAATTGCTCGCGATACGACGGCCAGCAGCCGGGCCGCTTCGCGCGGCGACATTAGGCCATCGGCCAGCCGCTGTGCCAACGTTCGCCCGCTCACCAGCTTCATGCTGAAATAAGGCTGCCCGTCAGCTTCGCCGACTTCATAAACCGGGACGATACTCGCATGATCGAGCTTTGCGGCTGCCTCGGCCTCGGTGCGAAACCGTTCATGGTCGGCAAGTGACGCGAATTGCCCCCGGAGAATCATCTTGACCGCGACTTCACGATTTAAGCTGATCTGCCGCGCTCGATAGACGATTCCCATACCGCCCCGCCCAAGCTCGCTGAGCAGCTCGTAGTCGCCGAAGCGACAGGGGAGTGCCAGACTGACTCCGCTGGTAGCAGTCAGGGCGATCGCCGTCGTGGTGGAGTGGCTACCCGCCGCATTAGCTACCAGTACCGCACCCCACAGTTCGCGTAGCTCCGCCGCCAA
>CAZFLF010000638.1:0-4742 GCA_964519825.1 uncultured Pirellulaceae bacterium
CGGTGAGCAAGTAAGCGACTCGTCGGATCACAGTCGTCCGGTCCGCTGGGGAGCCGAGCGTTCCTTTCGCATTCTCTAACTCGGCCTGCACGAATCGATCCATCGCCCCGGCGACGCGATTCGCGTTCGACACCGGAGGAAGTTCCGGAGCAGCAAGTCTCTGAAAAGCCCAATGATCCGCGGCAGTAGCCTGTTGGTTACCCGGCGGAGGCAAGCCAGCCGCTCCCTCCACGATCCATTTCTTGAGCCGTGCCTTTTCGGAAGGCGCCAGCGGATCGTCGGGGGGCATTTCGTCGCTGTCGATCTGCTTCCAGAGCAGACTGGCTTGCAAGTCATGTGGAGCGACAATCACTCCAGACTTGCCGCCGCGCGCAAGCCCTTGGGCAGTGCTGAGATTGAGTTTCGCCTCCTGTTTCGCCGGTCCATGACATTTGACGCAACGCGTTTTTAGCAGCGTCATGATCTCGGGGTCCACCTCTGACGCGGCGGTCAATTGTCGCGCGGGACTCGCCAACACCACGACCCAGACAACCGCACGTAGGATTCTCAGCCGCAGTGACACAGATTGGACATGCATACTGGGAATTTCCACGCCGTAACCAGTCACCACGCTATTTATCCTACGGGGCCTCCGGGCCTTTGTTAGTTCCGACTTGATCAATGAGATCGGACGGGGTTTTCCCATCCGTGTTGCGTGCATCAACATTTGCTCCTGCCGAAATCAACAAACGGACAGTGCCCATACTCTTCCTCATCAGGGCCGTATGGAGAGGCGTATTCTTCGACCGGTCTACTTTATTTACATCCGCGCCTGCGCCGATTAGTAATTCCGCTACGTCAACGTAGTCCTTGGCAGCTGCGTAATGCAAAGGAGTTCTGCCGACTCTATCGGGTCGGTCGACATCGAGGCCCAACTCCAGCATTCTACCCACTAGAACCCGATCACCGCTCGAAGTCGCCATATGTACTAAGGTTTCGTTCGATTCGACAAGTACCTGAAGTGGCGCACCTAAATCGATGAGCACGTTGGCGAGCTCCCGGTAACCTCGTTTAAGTGCCATTGCCAGGAGGGTGCTTTCATTCGCATTAACCGTTCCGCCTCCTCGCTCAAAATCTTGGAACGATTGGACGAGTAATGTGCCGTCGCCTTCTACCATCGATTTCACGTCCGTCATGTGGCCAAAAGCCACTGCTTCCCGTGCGGTATATGGCGCTCCAAAGCCACGCAGGAGCGCACCCAGCTCAGCATCAGAGTCGGCCACGGCGATATGCATAACACCCGACGGCGGACCAGCGCCCTTCGATAGTAAGAACCGCAGGAGTGCTAGTTTGACCTCACGTTCTGCGGGCGAATTCAGTGCCAAAAACAAGCACCATGTCGCATCCCTTTGGCCGTTGATACTCCCGGACATTGTGGGTTGCACGAAGTCAAGACGCGCTCCTCGGGCCAAGAGTAAGTCCAGCATTGGGAGCTGGCCACGCTTGATAGCAGCTTCGATAGGATGAGGACGACTACGGTTAGGATCCGATCCAAGGTCTAGTAAATGACGAACCAAGTCGGAATCGCCGCTCTCGACAGCGACACACAACGGAGTTCCTTTTCTACTAAGAGCATCTAGGTTGGCACCCCCAGCGACAAGCGCCTGAATGATCTGTTTGTTTTTTTTCAGTACCGCATGGTGAAGCGGTGTGAAGCTGAGTCCCGAATCTGAAACATTCAACATCGCTCCCGCTTCGATTGCACGCTTGACGTTATGGACGTCGTTTCGCGCTACTGCGATCTGCAACTCACTTGTGGCTTGCAGAATCCGACGTTCGCGACGAATCTCCTGGAATTGCCCGAACTGTTGTGTAACGACGCAAACAAGCAACACCGCTCCAATAAGTAGCACAACTCCCCTTAGACTCCACAGTCTGATGGCGCCCTTACAACGTGAACGCGAAGCATGCATAGTCAGTCAGCCGGCGGCTCGCCTGGTTTCACGTCCGAGCCGAATTCCAATCGCATCATTTTTTCTCAGACATTTTCTGTTCCAGCGATGCAACCTGCTTGAGCAGGGAATCGACTTGCTTGGTTAATTCCGCAAGTTGCTGACGCAGCACGGCAACTTCCGAGTCGGGTTCAATGCGATTCGTGATGGTGGGTTCAGCGGGACCAACCGCCTGAGCGGGCGTTGCAAAATTGTCGATCGCACGTCCAATTCGCCCCAGGAGAGGACGTGAGCCGCCACCCCCCAACTCACGCTCCAGAGGCGATGACGGACTGGATGGTGAACCGGGAATCGTTGACGCGGGCGCCGGGATGAGCGGCCGGGTTGGCTCATTGGGAACCGCCACGAGTCCGGCTCCTGAGACCGCGGCCAAATGGACTTTCTTCCGTGCCAATTTGTTGTGATCGTAGTAGGTCAACTCGACGTCCTGTCCGGGCCGCGCGGCTTGCACCGATTGAACAAGATCTTCGGGTGAATCAATGCGACGGCCATCCAAGGCCACGATCACCGCACCCAGCGGCAGGCCAGCGCGGTCCGCGGCGGAGCCTTGCTCGAGTGCCGTGATAACCGCGCCGCGGCGAACGACCAGTCGTTGATCGCGGACCACTTCCTCCGTTACCGGTCCGACTTTGATTCCCAGGGATGCTCGCGACACGCTGTTCGTGGGGACCGATTCGCGCGGCGGCGGCAGAGTATCAGCGGGTGGTGGCGGCGGCGGAGTGAGTTGCTGGTTTAACTGTTCCCCCAATCGTTGCAAGAAAGTCTGGGCTTCGACTTGGCCGGCGACTGCGCATGAGCAAATCATGGCCGCCACGTAGGTGAATCGCTTACCGTTCATGAGTCTTCTCCGTTAAAGATCGTTCCCGACTGATTGTGAACATTATAGCCGGCAGTCAACTTGGCAAACAATTTTGGGTCTGGGACGGTGGACATTGGACTTTTGTCCATTGACTCGGAGCCTTATCCTGCGGCCATGTCGTTGTCGCAGGAACTTCAGGTTCGCGCCGTCCCGCGGGAAGAATGGGTTGCCGCATTGTGGCTATTGTTTGGTGCGGAGCCGGAACTTGTACGCCGTGAGCGAGTGACAGCATCCGTTCGGGCGGCGACTCAACGGACCGTCGACTTTGACCATTTCCTGGAAGCCAAACGGGGCGAGACGCGCGTCGGTGTGATCTGGGGGCAGATCCTGCCCGGCCGGAATGCTAATGTCTGGCCCCCGTTTCTGGAGACTGGCGAACCGGAATCAACATCCGATCAATTGCAGGCAACACTCGACGAACGGTTGGCCGGCGCGGGTCTAGTGATGGCCCAGTCACTGCTGCCAATTTCGGCCCAAAATGCGGCGAATTGCTTGCGTCGCAACGATTATGTAAGCGTCGCGAATCTGTTGTACCTGCTCAGCGAATTCGCTCAGTTTCCTACCCATCGCCCCACAACACCGCTCGAATTCACGCCGTATCGTGAAGACCTAATCCCACGGTTCGTAGCGGTGATCGAAGCCACCTATGTCGACACTCGCGACGCACCCGTATTGGACGGTGTCCGCGACACCCGCGATGTCATTGATGGTTACAAAGCCACCGGCCAATTCGCGCCCGATCGATGGTTTCTCGTTCAACATGCCGGAGCCGACGTGGGTTGTCTCTTGCTGACGGACCATCCTGAATTGCGAAACTGGGAACTGATTTACATGGGGCTGGTCCCCGCCGCGCGCGGCCACGGATGGGGGACGGATCTCGTACGGTTCGCGCAGTGGCAAGCAATGCAAGCCGGCAGCGAGGCGCTGCTCGTCAGCGTCGACGCGGCGAACGGGCCAGCGGTGGCAGCTTACTTCCGCTGTGGGTTTTCCGAGCTTGATCGACGTGAAGTTTGGGTGAAGAAGTTTGCCAATCTCTCGTGATGCATGAGCAGCAACGACTTGGGCCGCATTGGCACATCGTTCTCGCGACTTCGCCAACAGCTTTTCCACATCGATGAAGCACATTCCACGACTTTTACCTGGCCCGCGGAATCGCCAGATTAGCTGACTTTGTCCTGGAATTCGATTCGAACATTCGACACCTGTCGCGAATCTTCCTGACACCCCGAACGCGGAGGTTTGACATGCTCGCTAGCACGTCTACAATCAGCGACCCTTGGTGACAGGTTCAACAGGCTAACCGCGACTTTTGAGGAATGAAGACCATCCATCGTGCTCTGCGTTGGTAGTTTTCTATTTTCGAGAGCTGCGGAACTCAACCGCGCTGAACGCACCTGCCGATGGGACGATCTCTCCTGCCGGCGATTCGAACTGAAATCTCGCGTCATTTCGTTGCCGCGAGTTCGTCAGTTCAAACCGTTTGGACTGTGGGATCGCTAGGATTGCTCGGATTGCGACAACCTTCGGCGATGGTGGAGTGCGCATAGGATGCGACAGGAAGTGCTCAACGAAATGGACGTCGTTTCTGCCTTGCGGCAGGGACTGGCGTCGCGTATTGGCTGTGAACGATTCGAACTCTGGTTTGGTTCCAACGTCCAGTTGGAGCAGGCCGGGGACGTGATTGTCGTTTGTGCGCCGGATCAGTTCACACTCGAACGCGTAAAGCGACAGTTTGGCCGCGAGATTCATCTCACCCTCGCGACGATTTCCACTGAAGTGCGGTTGGAATATCGGGTTAGCTCGCGAAACAACGAAGGAGCTCCTGAACCCGATCAACTCACTGGCACGCAATCCGCCGGCACGCAACCCGCCGCCACGCAACCCACCTTCAC
>CAZFLF010000639.1:0-4741 GCA_964519825.1 uncultured Pirellulaceae bacterium
TCGAAAGTCGGCTTTACCTCCGCGCCGTTTGAGTGCCTTGATAATGAAGATCAGCTCCTTGCCGCACATCTACCGCAACGTAAAACGCTGGACCGAGATCATTTCGGTCCTTAGCAAATTCGGATTGGCGGACTGGATCGCGCGGTTCAATCTCGAATTCGTCAAAGATCAATTGAAGGCCCGCGACGGCGAAATTATCGCGCGCGAGACGCCGGAGGCCCGGATTCGCCTGGCGCTCACGGCCCTAGGTCCCACGTTCATCAAACTCGGACAACTCCTCAGCACCCGACCCGACACAGTCGGTGTGAAGCTGGCCGATGAACTCACCAAGCTCCAAGCCAATGTCGCAGCCGATCCGCCGGCCCAGGTTCGATCGTTGATCGAAAGCGAACTGGGGCAGCCGCTCGAAGAGATCTTTACCGAGTTCGACGAGATTCCGATTGCGTCCGCTTCCATCGGTCAGGTGCATGCCGCCAAGCTGCCCGAAGGGGACCGAGTCGTGATCAAGGTCCAGCATCCCGGCATCGAGACCACGGTGAAGGAAGATCTCGAGGTGCTGCACGGCTTGGCCCAATTGGCGGAGCGCATCCCCGAACTCGCCGCGTATCGTCCTGTCGAGACCGTGGCGGAAATGGGACGAACGTTGCGTCGTGAACTCGATTTCGGTCGCGAAGAACGCCATCTACAACAGTTCGCGGCCCAATTCGCCGACAATCCGACTGTGCGGATTCCCAAATCCGTCACGGAACTTTGCACGGCTCGCGTGCTGACGATGGAATTGATCGACGGCGTGAAGCTCTCGGAAGTCCACCGATTGCGGGCTGCCGGGTTTGACCTTGACGAGGTCGCTCGCCGTGGTGCCGAATTGTACCTCGAGATGATCTTTTCGCATGGGTATTACCATGCCGATCCGCATCCCGGAAACATCTTGCTGCTGCCGGGCAATGTGATTGGCCTGCTCGATTTTGGCATGGTCGGACGGATTGAAGAGCGTCTCCGCGAGGCGATCGAGGAAATGTTGCTGGCAATCGTCAATCAGGACGTCATCATTCTCACGTCGCTGATCCAGAGAATTGGCACGCCCCCACCCGGTCTCGATGAGGGAGCATTATCGATCGATGTGGCCGACTTCGTCAGTCATTATGCGTCGCAGTCGCTTGATCACTTCGACATGAGCGGGGCGTTGAACGAGATGGTCGACATCATCCATCGCCATCGCGTCACTCTTCCGCCGCAGGTCGGCATGCTGATCAAGACCCTCGTCACGCTCGAAGGAACTGCTAAGCAGCTGAGTCCCCATTTCAGCCTGATCGAAGTGATGCGACCGTTTCAACGAAAGATGCTTTGGCGACGTCTTTCGCCGGCACGGCAGATGCGCAAGATGCGGCGAGTTTATTTTGAACTCGGGCAACTGGCTGAAATCCTTCCCCGGCGCCTCACAGAAATCCTGGAAGAAATCCAAGCGGGGAAGTTTGACGTCCATCTGGACCATCGTGGCCTGGGACCGTCCGTGAATCGTCTGGTTCTCGCAATGTTGGCTAGCTCGTTGTTTCTGGGATCGTCGCTCATGCTCAGCCAACAAGTACCGCCGCTGCTGTTCACTGAAAAAACGGTGCTGGGACTCCAAAACCTTTCGATTCTCGGGGCGGCCGGTTGCGTGACTAGCGTGCTGGTGGGATTACGATTGCTGCGGGCGATCGGCAAGTCAGGGCACTTGGATCGGAAGGAATAGTGGTCCGGCTTCAACTTAAGTTTGGTGGTTTCGGGCGCGGAATCCCATTCAGCGGATCT
This sequence comes from uncultured Pirellulaceae bacterium, assembly GCA_964519825.1. Lineage (GTDB taxonomy): Bacteria > Planctomycetota > Planctomycetia > Pirellulales > Pirellulaceae > CAZFLF01. The sequence goes on from CAZFLF010000639.1 coordinate 1,792, forward strand.
GCATCGACCGCCTGGCAGGCCTGATCGCGCGTTGCGAGGCACTCCTTGAGCAAGGCTTCGACGCTGGCATTGAGCTCGGCCAAACGATCCAGAACTCCGTTCTGTCGCAGATCCAGGTCTTCCAACAGGGCGCTTTGATCCATTTTGGGTCGATCGGTTGAGAATCGAGAGGTGGCCACTCGGCCGAAATCATTCCGTGACGGGTTCTGCCGGACGCGGCCGTTCTAAATTGATCCGCTTTCGCGTGGCCGCGTGTGCCGCCGTGTTCGTTCCACGGCGGAAGTCTCATCCATGGCTACCGGCGACATATCGGTAGGATCGGAAGGACCGGACGATTCACTTAGACCGGTTGCGAACGGAACGATTATGAAAATTGGGTAAGATTTACCGAGACCGTCCGGGAAAAATCCGGGGTTCGAGTGGCAATTGACCGATCATTACTGCTGGACAGGTTACGCGGGGTTTGGATAGACTACGACCTCTCCAATTCGGGTTTTTGCTGCGCAGTGCTTGGCAAAGAGTTGCCTGTGTACCGGAAATGGGCGGCGCTTCCGTGTACCACGTACGAATTGATCAACGTACGCACTGTGCCATCTACCCAAAGAAGTAATGCGTCGTGACGTCCTTTTGTTGAAATGGGAGGAAGAATGGTTCGTTTGGTCGTTCGTGATAAAGAGTCAATTCAAGAAGCCGTCCGCCGGTTTCGCAAATTGGTGGAACGCAGCGGAATCAAAAAAGAAATGCGTCGCCGCGAGTACTACGAAAAGCCGAGCGAGATCAAACGTCGCGCCCGCTTGCGTGCTGAACGCCGTGCCCGTCGCTCAAAGTTACCGGCCTGAGCGTGCTGGGCGCGTAACTGCTCCGTGATTCTTCCAACGGATGTTGTATTGCGGTTCGCGCTAGTAAGAAATCATCCGGTAAGAATTCGTCCAGTAAGAATTCCTAACGTGTGCTGCGTCACCCGTCCAACGCAGTGCAAGTGTCTCGCTTGCATCGGTACCAGCGAGGCGCTTGCGCTACGAAAGACGCGCGCTGTTGGCGCGCATGAGACGCCGTAATACTCTCATCGCGGCAATTTAATTCGCCGTTCGATCACTCAGTCGAAAAGGCTGCTCGAACAACCTTCGTGGTACTTGCGGAGGTTGGTGTTGGTAAGAATTCAAATCGAATGTAAGACTTTGACTGCGCAAACGGTCAGGTTCGACGCGGTTCGCCAGGAAAACGGCAACCGATTCGAGTCCGGATGGATCGTTGTTGGATTTGGAATCTGGGAAGCGAAAGGAATGAGCGCATGGCGACTGTAAGCCTTGAATCGCATGGCATCACGGTATCGGAAATTCACCGCAATCTGCCGCCGTCACGCTTGTACGAAGAGGCGATCCGTCACGAAGCGGCGAGCCGGATCGCCGATTCCGGCGCTCTCGTGGCGTATTCCGGCGCCAAAACTGGTCGGTCCCCCAAAGACAAGCGGATCGTCAAACATCCGGAATCCGAGCGCGATATCTGGTGGGGTGCTGTCAATGTTGCGCTCTCGGCGGAAAGCTTCTCAATTAATCGCGAACGAGCGATTGACTATTTGAACACCCGCGAGCGGTTGTATTGTTTCGATGGATTTGCGGGCTGGGATCCGAAGTATCGACTGAAGATTCGAGTGATCTGCTCGCGACCGTACCACGCGCTCTTCATGCACACGATGTTGATCCGGCCGACCAAGCAGGAATTGGCGGACTTTGGCGAACCCGACTATGTGATCTTCAACGCTGGCCAGTTCCCTGCCAATCGCCGTACGCAGGGAATGACGTCAAAGACCAGCATCGACCTCAGCATCGAAGATAAGGAGATGGTCATCCTCGGCACGGAGTACGCCGGCGAGATGAAGAAGGGCGTGTTCACGATCGTGAACTACTTGATGCCGAAGCGAGGCGTGTTATCGATGCATTGTTCGGCCACGTCCACACGGACGGGTGATCGATCGTCGATCTTGTTTGGTCTCTCCGGCACGGGAAAGACCACCCTGTCTGCGGATCCAACACGGATGTTGATCGGCGACGATGAACACTGCTGGTCTGACGACGGCATCTTCAACATTGAAGGGGGATGCTACGCGAAGGCCATCGATCTGACGCCGGAATCGGAGCCCGATATTTTCCAAGCGATTCGCTTCGGCGCAGTGCTGGAGAACGTGGTCGTGGACGATCAGGATCGCCACGTCAATTTTCACGATGCGCGCATCACGCAGAATACACGCGGCGCCTATCCGATCGAATTCATACGCAACGCGCGCGTGCCGTGTCTGGCGGGGCATCCCTCCGACATCATTTTCTTGACGTGCGACGCTTTTGGAGTATTGCCGCCGGTGAGTCGGCTGTCGCCGGCGCACGCGATGTATCACTTTATCAGCGGTTATACGGCCAAGGTTGCGGGAACTGAAATGGGCGTCAACGAGCCCCAAGCGACTTTCTCGCCCTGTTTCGGCGGGCCGTTTCTAGTGTGGCATCCCGGAAAGTATGCCGAACTGCTGTCGGACAAGATGCGGCAGCACCGCGCCAATGTGTGGCTGGTCAATACCGGCTGGACTGGGGGCACCTATGGCGTCGGGGCGCGAATGCAACTCCCATTAACCCGCGCCATCGTTGATGCGATCCATACCGGCCAACTAGCCGATGGACCGGTGGCGCGCGATCCCGTGTTCGGTTTCGACGTGGTGACGGCTTGTCCCAAGGTTCCAGCAGATATCCTTCAACCGCGAAATACCTGGTCCAACCACGCCAGCTACGACACGACGGCACACATACTCGCAGGATTATTCCGGGACAACTTCCGTAAGTACGAGTCGGGCGTCTCGGCGGAAGTTCGTGCGGCTTCGCCGGCGGCCTGAAGGGGTCGGGAGTCGTTTTTGCGGCGAAATTCAGTCGTTTAACCGCAAGCCGTAGGCGAGCGCTTTGACCAG
>CAZFLF010000640.1:0-4734 GCA_964519825.1 uncultured Pirellulaceae bacterium
GACCGTGTAGCAATCGGGCCAATGATCGCGGCCGGCGTTGCCGTTGATTTTTGGCGTGCGTCCGAACTCGCCCATGCCCACCACCAACGTCGACTGCAAGAGGCCACGTTGTTCCAGGTCTTCGATCAGAGCTGAAAAACCCTGGTCGGCCGGCGGAATGAGTTGCCGGTGCCGAGGAAATATTTTTTCGTGGCTGTCCCAGTTCGCGTCTTGACCATTCGATTGGCCATCGAAGACCGTCACGAAGTTCACACCTCCTTCCACGAGCCGGCGAGCCAACAGCAAACTCTGACCAAGCAGGTTGCGACCATACCTGTCGCGCGTTTTCACGTCCTCCCGGCCTAGGTCGAAGCTGCTGCGAATCGAGCTCGATGACACGAGTTGCGATGCGCGCTGCTGATAGGTTCTCATTCTCGAGAGTTGCCCCGAATCAGGCAGCACGTCCAGGTTGTGCAGGAGTTCATCGCGCAGTGAGAGTTCGCGGGACTGCCGATTTCCCGGCGGATCGAGCGCCGCCATGCGAAACTCGGGTGCATTGGGATTCCCGCTCACTTGGAATCGATCATACGCGCCTCCCAAAAAGCCAGGCGTTTGCCCAGGCAGCTGGACGACGTTATAGATCGTGTAAGGAACCACCACGTACGGCAAAACGTGGGCACGCGACCCCAGCGCGAAGCTGACGGTGGAACCGAGCGTCGGAAATGAACGGGCGTCGTCGGCCAGCAGTTCCAAATCTCCTCCGGCAGGCGTTCGCCCCGTCAAAGTTTCGGCAGCCGCCGAATTATGATTGCGCATCGGGTGGTGCATCGATCGGACCAGGGCGAGCCGATCCATAATCTGCGCCACTTTTGGCAGGTGCTCGCCGACTCGAATGCCCGGCACTTTCGTCGCAATCGTCTGGTATTCGCCCCGAATCTCCGCAGGCGCGTTCGGTTTAGGATCGTATGTCTCCAGATGGCTCGGGCCACCGTAAAAGAAGACGAGAATGCAGGACTTGATCGCAGGCTGCGATATTTGCGAGGCACGCTCATCGGCCAGGGCAGTCCGGAGCGAATGAGACACAAGCGGAAGCCAGCTCAGTCCGGTCAAACCAAGCCAACCTCGGCGCGATAGCTGCGATTTCCTAAGGCGTTTACTGCCGCGGTTTCGTTCGCTGCGATTCATGATTCACCTTGCGGTTCTAATTCCGGAACATTCTAACCAAACCGTAGTCGAGTTGGACACTTCAGCGTCTGTATCACCATGTTTCGTTTGCCGCTGCGCGGTGCACGCTAAGAAAACATGTCCTTGATCACGCGTGCCTGGGTGACTCGAGCGTCGGTCAGGGATTCATCGCTGCCGTGGTAGGGGAACGTGAGTTGAGTGTGATCGAGACCAAGCTGATGCAAGATCGTGGCATGCAGATCGGGGACGCTGACGCGGTTCTCGACCGCTCGATAACCCACTTCGTCCGTCGCTCCGAAGGTCGTTCCCGCTTGAAAGCCGCCGCCAGCGACAATCAAGCTGAAGGCGTTGCGGTTGTGGTCCCGGCCGGCGCCGTTCTGCGTAATCGGCAGACGGCCGAACTCTCCGGACCATACGACAATGGTCGAATCCAGTAAACCACGTTGCTTTAAGTCCGTGATCAGCGCGGCAGACGGCTGATCCGTTTGACCGCAGATCTTCTCGTTCTCCGTTTTCACGTTTGTATGCGCGTCCCACGGCTGGAACGGCGGTGGATGGATTTGCACGAAGCGCACACCCGACTCGATCAGGCGGCGAGCCATCAGGCAGCGCAGGCCGTAGCCGGCAGTTTCCGGTTGATCGAGGCCGTAGAGCCGGCGTGTCGACTCGGTTTCTCGCGACAAGTCGAGCAAGTCGCTGGCTGCGATCTGCATCCGCGCGGCGAGCTCATAGTTGCGGACACGGGCTTCGAGGTCCGAGTTCTCGGGATAACCACCGCGATACTCGTCGTTGAGCCGGGCGAGCAGGTCAAGATTGTCGCGCTGAACGCGCTCTGGTACGGACGCCGTCGCTCGCAAGTTGAGGACCGGCGACCCTTGCGTGCTGACTTCGGTGCCACGATAGATCGCCGGGAGCCACGCATTTTGCCAGAGCAGCGAGCCGCTCGTGTTGTATCCCGCGGGATCACGCAAAACGATATACGCCGGCAGATTCTCGTTCTCTGTGCCGAGTCCGTAGCTGATCCACGAACCCAGCGCCGGTCGTCCTGGGAAAATCTTGCCGGTATTGAACAGCACCAACGCTTCGGTGTGATTGTTGTGCTCGGAGAACATCGACCGCAGCAGGCAGAAGTCATCGGCGACTCCGCCCAGGTGCGGAAGAATTTCCGCCATTTCAGTGCCACAGTGACCGTACTTTTTGAACTTCAAGGGGGACGCAAGCAGTTTGTCGACGTTGCCTTGTTGGAATGTTTCCGCCGTAAAGGTTTTGCCGGCTTGCCTGGCGAGCTCGGGTTTGGGGTCCAGCAGATCCATCTGACTGGGACCGCCGTTTTGCACCAGCAGTACCACGGACGTGGCCTGCGGTTTGAAATGAGGTTGCTTCGGACGCAGATCCACACGATGGATCAGACTTTCCGCTGCGGGCAATGCCTCCATGTTGAGCAAGTAAGACAGGGCCAAGCTGCCGAATCCCATTCCCGAAGTGCGCAACATCTCGCGTCGCGATAACGGACGGGGCAGACCGAAATGAAATGGGTTGGAGAACATGCTGGTTTCCTCGCTACGGCACGGCCAGGAACTCGCTCGTGTTGAGGAGCATGTGGCACAGGTGTCCCAGCGACTTCAGCTCGGCCTGCTCAGGCGCGAGCTGTTCACCGAGGTAATAATCTTTGTGTCGTTGCAACAGTTCGACACACCACGCTAACTCGTGTGGCTTTGGCGAACGGTTGACGGCGAGCTGGAACGCGACTTCAATGCGCTGCGCTGTGTGAATGCTGGATTGTGCAACGCGGTCGGCAAGGAAGCCAGCCTGCTGCACAACGAAAACGTCATTGAGCATCGTCAGCGATTGCAAGACAACCGCTGAGGAACTTCGACCGGTACAGTTTGTCGTCAGGGCGGGCTGATCAAAAACTCCCAGCAGAGTCGGGTGGTAGTTTCGCCGCGCGAGCAAATAAACGCTGCGACGAAACTGGCTGGTTGGAGTCGGCAGCCCTTTCTCCGGCACGACGAAAGTGCCGTCCGGCTTCGATTCAACGGGAATCGGTGGTCCGCCGAGGGTGCGATCGAGTTTGCCGCTGACCGCGAGGATCGAATCACGGACGGCTTCGGATTCGAGTCGGCGCAACGGCATTCGCCACAGCAGGCGGTTGTCCGGATCGATATCGCGCGGATCGACGGCCGCAGCATCCAGCTTGCGACTTGATGCCTGCCGGTAGACACTCGAAGTCAGCAAGAGTTTGAGGAGCGGTTTAAGCCGCTGGCCGTTAGCAGCAAACTCGCTCGCCAGCCATTCCAGCAATTCGGGGTGCGAGGCGTTGGCGCCGGACTTGCCGAAATTGTCCGTGGTTTCAACCAGCCCCGTGCCGAACAGGTGCTGCCAGATGCGATTGACGCGGACTCTTAACACCAGAGATCCGGCGGGCGATTCGGCCTCGGTCAACCAGTTAGCCAGTGCCAGCCGACGGCCACTTGTCGCACCGACGAAGGGTGCGGACTTCAGCCCGGCATCAGCATCTGCGGAACAAAGCACGCTCAAGACCCCCGGCGGGACCTCCGGGCCGGGAGTCTCATGGTTACCACGCTGCAGCAGCCGCATTGGCGTCGGCACCCCCACGTCATAGACCGCCTGCCAATGCCCCCAGCTTCGTTTCTGAGCCGTCAAGTTGGCGATCTGTTGGTCGAGCGTCGCTTGCGTCGCCCGATCGGCTTCGGACAGAGCGGCCGTGACTTCATCTGGTTTCACCTGAAGCGTCGTCGCAAATTTGCCGGCCAGGTACTTCTGCACTTCATTCCGCTTGTCGGCCGGTGTGTCGAGTGCGGCTTTCGTGTCGGCGCGAATTAGTTCGGGCAATGCTGCGAGTTTGCTTGCGGCCAGCCGCTCCTCGTACGGCCGGCGGAGAGTCGCCAACTGTTGCCGAACGGGCGCCAACTGCTGTTCGAGCTCGACGTTTCGCTGTTCGATTGCGACCTTCTCGGTAGGTGAGACATCCGGCAATTGACGCTGAGCGGGTTGCAGCCAGTGGTCAGGATTGAACGCCGGCTGCAATACGGCCAGGAAACTGTAATAGTCACGATGAGAGATCGGCTCGTACTTGTGATCGTGGCACTTCGCGCAGTTGTAGGTCAGGGCGAGCAGATTACTGACGACCGTTTCGCCAGTGCGTTGCAACACGCCGTGCCGAATCATCGGCAAATTCAGCTCAATGGACGATGTGTCGTCCGCACTAATCCGTAAGAACCCGGTCGCAATCAGCAACTCGCGCATCTCATCCGTGAAGTGCGGCGCCGCGCGCCAATCAACGAGTTCGTCGCCGGCGAGTTGTTCGGTCAAGAAGCGATTGAACGGCTTGTCGATATTGAAGGACCGGATGACGTAGTCGCGATAACGCCATTTGTTCTCGCCGAGACTGATGATTGACGCATCGTTGTCGGTGCCAATCACGTCGACGTATCCGACGTTATCCAGCCAATGCCGTCCCCAACGTTCGCCGAAATGAGGCGACTCCAACAGCCGTTCCACGAGCAATTCATAGGCGTTCTCGCGGCCGTCATGCACAAACGCCGCGAC
>CAZFLF010000641.1:0-4732 GCA_964519825.1 uncultured Pirellulaceae bacterium
CAGATCCTTGGTCGGCTTGATCGTCGCGATCGTGATGCCTTCGTAGATGTTCTCGAGACCGGTGGTGAGCAAGTGGTTCGGCAACAGGCCCGGCTTGCCGAGCTGCTTCTGCACACCGACGGTCTTGTCACCGAACAGGTCGCCTTGCATGGACGTCCCGAACAACGCCTCGGCGATGTAGTTGGCGTCCGCGTAGTACGGCTGATTGTCGCCCCAGACGTAGACGCCATGGCCGGCGTCGAAGAACTTCTTGATGACGTGAACCGTCGCAGCGCGGCCAGCCCGAGGCCAGGAAGTCATCAGCGGGATTTTTTTAGGGCAGACGGCTTGGCAATTCGCTGCCTTGCCGCAATTCTGAATGCCGCCGGGTGCGATCAACGCGTCGAGCCGCTGACTCGCGGTCATGCGCCCGGTGGGATGTGAATTCATCAGCACCACCTGACTCATCGCATGCGCTCCGATGAACTCGGAGTCAAACGCCTCGTCTTGGCGGTGGTTGAATTGCTCGTTCGTTTCGTCCGGTTGTTGATTCAGTTCCACCTTAGTGTATTGCGGACAAGCTTCCAGGCAACAGCCGCAACTCATGCACTCGCTGAGCGGATACGCCTGCTGCTGTTGCTCCTGAGATTGGCGAGGTCCTGGGCCCGCATCGTAGTAGCCATCCACCGGGATCCAGCACTGAAGTTTCTCCAACGCGCGAAAAAGACGGCGGCGATCCACGACGAGATCGCGAATCACAGGAAACTTGCTAATCGGACATAATTCGATGTGCTGAGGTTGCTGTTCCAGCAGTCGATCGACTAACGCTGAACAGGCCTGTCGAACGCGCCCATTGATCAACATCGTGCACGACCCACAGACTTCCTCCAAGCAGTTCGCATCGTAAGCGACCGGCGCAACGTGCTTCCCCGATGCCGTTTGTGGGTGCGCCGCGATACGCTGAAGCACGCTCGTCACATTCATTCCGGGCTCACGTTCTACGCAAAATACTTGCCAGTAGCTCGGCAGGCCAGGACGATCCTGGCGCAAGACTCGCACCGCAAACTGATTCTCCGTGATTGCTGGCGACATCGGACGTTGATTCATGAACTCTTGTGCTTCAGCAAAATGGTGACGAGAAGTGATGAGTCCTCGCTGGCGTGTAGCGAATGTTCGTCGACTCCCGCCAGGTAGAGCAACGTCCCCGCTGTCAGTTCGCGCTTTAACTCGCCGATATAGAACTCAACTTTGCCTTCGAGACATTGGACCGTGATTTCTCCTGGCACATCGTGACGTGCGATGTCCTTGCCCGCTGGCATCACGATCCGCACAACTTCGAGGTCCTCGGTTTTCACGAGAGTCCGCGTACTCGTAGTGGAAAGTGCCGCACCCAGCGGTCGAACATCGATGACCTCGCCCGATTTCGCATGGGGAATTGCCATTAGCTTGTCCTCCGGAATGAATGGCCCGTTTTCAACCCCGCCACAAAAATCACCACCGCTGCCGGGCCGAGAAAGAAAACGGTATCGTCGGTTACTCGCATCCAGTGCAGATTCTGGGTCGGCTGGGGAATCACAGAAATAGTCTCCCCGCCAGCATCCGATGGGCCGCGCGCGGCCGCAACGCTTGTGGGATTGTTGACCGACATCTCGCGCTGGAGCGTGTCCAACATTTCATCACTTAATAGGGGCTGATTCATGGTTGCGTGCCTCCGCCAGTCTGCGTGGGCGTGAACTCCACGGTAATAGCCGCGACTGCTTGCGGCGGCAGCTCGACGTCCAGATAAAGCATCTGCCCTTCAGACTTCCACGGCTGCGGCTCCTTCACCGTCCGGGAGGCAGCTTGCAACTGCTCCACCTCTTTTGCACTTAAATATTTCGGCTCGCCCATCTCCCGCCACAGCCGCTTGGCGTTCGCATGCTCTTCATCGATGCGCTCCACGCAAGCGGCCCGCGGTCGGTGCGCGCCCGTCAACCGGACCTGCACTTGCTGCTTCTCGATCGGATGCCGCGGCAGTGCGTGATTGGTGAGCAGCACGGTTACGGCTTCTTTCCCCCGGACGACCCAAGCGTCCACGCTATGGTGCAGGCCATCGACCAGCAATCGCTCAGTGCCGAGGCGATGGAGCAGTGCAAAGGCGTGGTAAGTCGGCTTGGCAATCCCGTGCAGGTTAAGCAGGCCGAACCCACCGTGGAAGGGCACCGAGGGAAAGTAGTTCTCCGCGAAGATGTCGGAGAACGTCCAAAAACTGTAGCCCTCGACCAGCCCGCTGGCCTCCATCACGGTCTTGGTCACGAACGCGGCGGCGTAGGGCTCGTCATGCCGCGGATCGCGCGGGTTGGAGGAAGTGTTCCACTCCGTGTAATAGACCGGGCGTCCCCGCGCCCTCTGATGCACATCTTGGGCCCACTCACGCAGGATGCTGCGCCGGCTCTGAGCCAGCTGCGCCTCCGTGATGTCCTCTTCATCGCCCAGCGATGTGCCTTCCACCACGTCAGTCGGGTAGTGATGCGTGCTGACAAAGTCAGCGGGCAGGTGATTCTTCCCGCAGAAGGCGACGAACTCCTCGATCCATTGATTCTTGGCCGTCGCCGGGCCGCCGACGCGCAGCTGCTCGTCCACATCCTTGAGCGCTCTCACGGTGTACCGGTAAAGCTTGAAGTATTCCTCCTGGCTCCCGGTCCAGAAGTGGTGCAGGTTCGGCTCGTTCCACACTTCGAAGTACCACGTGCGCACTTCCTCAATGCCGTAACGTTCGACCCAGTGCTTCGCCAACTTGCGGATGAGCGTCGCCCACTTCCTGTAATTCTTTGGAGGCGTCACGTTGCCGCGATAACGGAAGATGGTTTTGCGGCCGGAGGCGAGGGTCCGCGGCATCAAGCTCAACTCGATAAAGGGCTTCATACCGATAGCCAGCAGGAAGTCCAAAATCTGATCGGCATTGAAGAAGGAGTAGAGAGGCCTTTCCTTGTGGCAGATGAGTGTCCCCATGTCGTCAGAGAGCAAGCCGTGAAAGCGCAGGTGGCGAAAGCCCAACTCGTCGTGGCAGAGGCGCAGCTGCGCCTGGCAGTCCGCGCGCAGGACCATCGGCGCGTGATCACTGCCGACGGTGTGCTCCCAGAAGTGCGGGAACGGGGTGGCCTTCCCCGACAAGTCACAATGAAATTGAACCATTTCCATCTGAGTACCGGCTTCCTTTACTCTGCACGGCAAAGTAATAGTCGCTCTGTTCTATTACCGATAAATAAAGGTGTCAGGAGCATATATTACCTAGCATGGAGGTAATGGGTAGACCACAGTCATGCCTCGCACCAAATGTATTGCTCCTGGGGGAATGGTCTTCCACGCGTTGAATTTCGGCGCGGGAAGGATGCGGATTTTTTCCAAGGACCAGGATTACTTGGCGTTTGAAGAGCCCGTTGAGAAAACGCTACAGCTCTGTCCGATGCGGATTCTGGCCCATTGTCTGATGACCAATCACTTTCACCTCTTCTTTCGCACGCCACAGGCTAATCTCTCGCGGGGTATGCAGTTTCTCTTAAGCGGCTATGCCGCTTGGTGGAATTCCCGGCATGCCTGCACCGGCCACGTTTTTCAAGGGCGGTTCCGTGGTCACCTGGTGGAGGACGAGACATATTACTAGACCGTTAGCCGTTACGTGCATTTGAATCCAGTCCCGGTGCTGGTGGAGCGTCCGGAACAATGGAACTGGTCCAGCTATGCGGGATACATGGACGTCGGTCGTCGCGTACCCTGGTCACGCTCGGTCGAGTCGATCCAGCCCGTCTACCGACTTTGCCTTGCTCCTGGGTTAATTCTTGCTGAGGAAGCAGCCACCGACGTACCGCAGTGCCAAGACCGAAGCAGGACAAAAGAAATACTGATTGACAAGTCGTAACATTACGATATTTTGGAGTGAATGGAGAATGAGGATGGCTACCAAGACGAAATCCGTCAGTCGGCTCAAGCTCACGCCCCTGGACGCCTTGACGCAAGCGGCGGAATGCCTCAAGACGCTGGCCCATCCCCATCGGCTTCGGATGGTGCAAATGCTCCTTCAGGGCCGCTACACGGTCGGGGAACTCGCCGAGGCGTGCGAAATCCGCAGCCACATGGCCTCCGAACACCTGCGGCTCATGCAGCGGTGCGGCTTCTTGACCAGCGAGAAAGAGGGTCGGAAGGCGTACTACCAGATCGCCGAACTCCATCTGGCGAGCATCATGACCTGCATCGAGGCTCGGTTTGGGAGCGGCAAGGCTTGATTTTCTTGCCCACAAATATCGTCATATCGGGATACATCAACAAATGAATACCGTCATAAAGGGAGGCAAAACGATGGAAATCTTCATTCCTTTGGGCGTCTTGGTGGCCTGGATCATCCTTCAAGCCTGGATACTGCCTCGTTTTGGGGTGAAGACCTGAATGAGCGGAGCGTGCGGGCCGAGTTCGGCTCCCAGACGTGCGAACGAACAGAAACACCCAGACAAGGCTGACGTGTCCACCAACCGAGATTCGAGTAACGAAAGGAAATCGCCATGACCATCACTGCGATCGACCCACAGGCGTTTGCGAAACTTTGCAACGAAGGCAAGAAGATCGACCTCATCGACGTGCGAACTCCCGTCGAATACAGGGAGGTCCACGTCGAAATCGCTCGGAACGTCCCACTGGACCAACTCGATGCGGCTGCGCTGATGCAGGCTTGCAACGGCTCGGCCAACGAGCCGCTGTACGTCATCTGTCGTTCTGGAAG
>CAZFLF010000642.1:0-4724 GCA_964519825.1 uncultured Pirellulaceae bacterium
GGCATCGGCAAAGTCATGGCCGAGTGGATCGTCAACGGCGACCCGGACTCGACCTGTCCGCCATGTCCCTCAGCCGTTTCGCCGGCCAGGACTTGAGCAAACAAGCCATCCAGGAAGCCGCCGGAAGAATCTACGGAACTTACTACGATATCCTCAGTCACTGACAGCATTACGAGCAGATGATCGGGGGTCCGGAAGCGGTTCGGCCCGAAGGGCCAGCCACATGTCAGCCCAGGGCAGAGCGGAACGGCGACAGCCGTGAAGCGCCGCCCTGGGGACGAGTTAATCACCAACCCCAAGCCCTGAAAGGGCGCAACAACAGCGTTGTTTCGCCCTTTCAAGGCTATCAGCGTCGTCGGTTCATTAACCCAGGGCGGCGCTCCCGTTGGTCGCTTGCCCTGGGCTGATTTGTGGCTGGCCCTTCGGGCCGAACCGCTAGAGCCAAACTCAAGACGCACACTTCGCATCATCCCCGCCGATATCGGAACGTTATTTCGGCTCTTTTCCTTACTTTGACGTCTCAACGACCACACTATTGATACGCCATTTTTCAGGGCTGATCGAAAAGAACGCGACGTAGATCACCCCTGTACGCCTGCCGCAAGTGTACTGGAGCGTGATGGTGTCGCCCGCCGACGCCGTGCCTTCCTCGTGCCCACCGTACTCGGCAATCTTTTCTTGAATCATCGTTCGGAGGGCACTCTTTATCTGAGCGCGGAAGGACCCCGGGATCACATAATCCTGTGACGACGTAAAAACTCCGTCTACTTCTCCGGTTCCCCCACTCGTGGACGCACTCGTCAGTCCGTGATGGGAGACAATCTGTGGAATCAAATGCGTGACGCGCACAGCACCGTAAATGGGTGAGGGCTGACTCGATCGCATATTGTTAACGACAACTGCGATGACGGCACTGATTGCGACCATCGCCAGCAGCACCTCGCGCAGTCGAAACTGCCAGAACCAAAGCTTTGGTTTTTGGGGCGCCGGAATGGCGGCCGATGTTTGCGACAAATCATGCATTTCGTATTACTCTCGGGCAGCAGTAGACCCTTGGCATTTGTATTTTCCAAGTTCGGTCGTTCCAAGATTCAAGAAGAGGGAGTCAGGAACACTGAATTCCCGCTAATCGACACTGATTGGACTCACCAAGATTAGTGAAGATTAGTGAGAATTAGTGTTCCTGTTCGCCTTTTCGCTTCAAGTCGAGGTGAGCGGTTCTAACAAACCGCAACAGCCGGTGGCTTTTCGCGGAGGTGACACTGTCCGGCGGTTGACGCCGTCCTGCTCGCCTGTAACTTCACTGATGGTAAGCACTCGCCACCGCTTGCTGGGCTGACTACATTTGTATCTCGATAACGATTACTTCAGGTGTCAGTGATGATTGGATCCAATAACAAGTTTTCTTGGTTGCCGAAACTGCTCGTTGCCGTGCTGGGAGCGGTGGCGTTGGTTGGAGAGGAGCCCAATCCGAAAGGGCCTGCGGAACCCCAGCAATTCAAACACGCCGTGGTGATTCCGATCGACGGAGAATTAACTCCGATGGCGGAAAGAAGTTTCAAACGCCGTCTCGCAGAAGCAAAGAGGCAGCACGCTGACCTGGTGATTGTGGAGCTCGATAGTCCCGGCGGATATGTCGACACGAGCTTGGAAATCGCAGACGCGCTGCTGCACGTCGATTGGGCGCGAACGGTGGCATTCGTGCCTCGCGAGGCCATGAGCGGGGCGGCGATCGTGTCGTTGGCGTGTGATGAAATCATCATCGCACCGAACGCACAATTCGGTGACGCCGGAATGATTCAATTGAGTCTCGAAGAGGCGGGCTTTCGGTACGCCCCCGAGAAGGCTCGCAGCGCCTTGGTTTCGCGGGTCCGTACTTTGGCGGTAGTGAAAGGACGGCCCCCCGCACTGGCTGAGGCACTCGTCGACATGGATTTGACGGTCTTTCGCGTGCGAAACAAGCAAACTGGGGCGGAAACATTTATGTCCGATGCGGAACTCCGTTCCGCAGCCGATCCCGATCGCTGGGAAAAGCTCGATCCAGTCTTCGAAACCCGCGGGAAGAATTTCCTCACCGTCAACGGTACGCGAGCCGTTGAATTGCAGTTATCTCAAGCGACTGCCAATAGCCGTGCCGAACTCAAGGTTCGGTATCGACTGGCCGGTGAGTTTGTCGTGCTGAAACACACGGGCGTCGACACGGCTGTGCTCGTCCTCAATCATCCGCTCATGACCGGATTAATCTTTGTGATCGGGTTGGTGGCCCTGTACGTTGAGTTCAGTTTTCCCGGCACCTTTATCGGCGCCTTGGTCGCAGGGCTTTGCTTTGCGATTTTCTTTTGGAGCCGGTTCCTGGGGGGCACGGCAGGCTGGCTCGAAGTCATTTTGTTCATCGCTGGATTGACGTTCATCGGGATGGAGTTGTTCGTTATTCCCGGCTTTGGAATCGCCGGGATCACGGGGGTACTGTTGCTGATCGTCAGCGTTGTGATGGCCAGTCAGTCGTTTGTTATTCCTCACACCAGCCGTGAGCTGGACACGACGCTGACTCAGGTGGGCATCGTCGGCGGATCGGGAGTCCTGTTCGTGATCGCCGCCGTTTTCGTCAGTAAATATCTGGGCGCGATCCCAGTGATGAAGGCTCTTGTACTGGAAGTCCCGGGGCCTGTCATTGCGGCCGATGACGGTCCGGCGCCAATCTCATCGTTGGCTGCGTCCGCGTTCCTCGGACTGCCGGTAAAGGTCGGCGACCAGGGTGTGGCCGATTCGGCATTGCGGCCCGCCGGCAAAGCTCGATTCGACGATCGATTTGTGGACGTTGTTTCCGACGGTGGCTTCGTCGACCGCGATAAGCCCGTGCGCGTCATCGAGATCGCCGGCAATCGCGTCGTCGTACGCGAAGTGGAGTCTGCCAGGATTTAAGACATGATCAAGACCACCGTTGTCGGTAGTTACCCAGTTCCGACTTGGTTGCGCGTGTTCAGCACCCGGGAGAGTTTGCGCGATGCGATGTTGGCCGTCTTGAAAACGCAAGAGCTGGCTGGCATCGACGTCGTCGCTGACGGGGAACTGTATCGTTGGGACATCAACCACGCTGAAACCAACGGCATGATCGATTATTTCGTCCGGCCGATGAGTGGCGTCGCGACCGATCTGGCAACGGAGCAGCTGGAACGGTGGCAATCCCAACCAGGACATCAGTTCCGCGCAGCGCCCCCGGGAATTGTCGTCGGCGCGATTGGCACGGGCAGATTGAATCTTCGCCGCGATTATCTCTTATTCCGAGACCTGACGACTCGTCCGAAAAAGTTCACGGTGACCAGCCCGTACATGCTCGCCAAGACACTCGGCGACGAACACTATCGCGATTTGTCCTCCTTGGTCTTAGCTCTGGCCGACGTGTTGCGGGCGCAGGTGTCCGGAATCGACGCGGAGGTCA
This sequence comes from uncultured Pirellulaceae bacterium, assembly GCA_964519825.1. Taxonomy (GTDB): domain Bacteria; phylum Planctomycetota; class Planctomycetia; order Pirellulales; family Pirellulaceae; genus CAZFLF01. The sequence goes on from CAZFLF010000642.1 coordinate 3,440, forward strand.
TTCAAATCGATGAAGCGAACGTCACAGGGCACGCCCATGACGGTCCCATCGCCGCCGCCGGAATCAATCGTGTGCTAGAAGGCGTGGTTGGCGAGAAGGCGGTGCATCTCTGCTTTGGCAACTACGGCGGTCAGACGATTCAACGCGGTACCTACGACCAACTCGTCGCGTTTCTCAACGCCTTGCAATGCGATCACCTGGTGCTCGAGATCGCGCGACGACCGGCGCACGAACTGGAGCTGCTGCGCGACGTGCGGCGCGAAATCGGTTTGGGAATCGGCGTCATCGACATTAAGGACAACGAAGTCGAATCGCCGGACGAGGTCGCTCGGAGGATCGAACGGGCCGCCAAAGTGCTCGGCGCCGAACGGATCCAATACGTCCATCCTGACTGCGGTTTCTGGATGCTCCCGCGCAGTGTTGCGGACGCCAAGATGCGCGCTCTGGTTGACGGGCGAAATCAGTTTGAAGGAAAGTAGTAGACGGTTTCACGCATCGAGTGCCGCTAGACGCGAGTCAAGAAACGAACGGGAACGCTAATCTTCACTGATCTACGCCAATCGATTAGTTTTGATTAGAGGAAATCAGTGTTCCTGACGTCTTCCTTTTGAAAGTTCGAACAGAGTACCGGCTTCAGTCATTCAACCAACCGTTGGCGTACATGCGATTCAAGTAATTCCCAGGCCCGCTTTTCTTGGTCACCGGCCGTCTTGTCCACGATGACCGCCAGCCGTTGATATTCGTCGCGAATCTGTTGAGCCGGGAGAATGCCGATGCGTGTGGCCAGAATGGCCCCCTCCAGCACTGCATGCTTGGCCCGGTTGAAACCGAAGAACTCACGCTGTCGGCCACTGTCGACGACTTCGCACTCGATGCAAGTTCGCTCGTCACGGTCGTCAATTTCGCACACGCGGAAGGCAAACCACTGACAAGCATCCACAAGAATCACACCGGGGACCGCGGAAGCGGGGATGAACGGAGGGATGTCGGCGAACTGGTCAATCGCGGCGCGTGCCAGCAGTTCCACGTCGTCCGTGATGTGAAATACACCTCCGCCGGATAGTGTCAGGTTGGCATACGTGCGCGATGATCGAAAGGGACGCAGCGTCAACCGGGTGATCTCGCGATCCACGATCGGTCCCATTGGCGCGATGTTGATCGAACCATCGCCGTTGATGGTGGTGACGAGCCCTTCGAGGATTAGTGGCATGCAACCGTTTTCCTTCCTGATTTCAAAACGTCAGCGGCTGGTCAGGATAGCACCATTTCGCGGCTGGAGGCTGGG
>CAZFLF010000643.1:0-1855 GCA_964519825.1 uncultured Pirellulaceae bacterium
GTACTTCTTTTACTTCCCAGCCGCGGGAAAGTACCCGCATTACCCGGTCCACGTATCGAAAAACGAACAACTCCTCGGGCATGCGGAACCGTTCGTGCTCAACGTCGTCGAGCAACTGAGCCGAATCGATCGCGAATCGTGGGAGTACATCTCGCAGCAAGGGACCGACGAGCAGGTTGTGACGTTTCTCCGCAACGCCAACCTGCACCGTCTGAACCTCGACAAGATCGCATTCCGCATGCGCGACGAGAAATTCTTCCTGACGGTGGTCGAACTCCTCAGTCAGCGACATGCCTATAGCCACACGCTCTGGTCCTACGGAATTAAGCACAACGCGGTCGCGGCGGTTCGCGAGTTCCTGCAACATGCCAACGAGTTTGTGACTCAGTGCGGTGAGTACCTCGACAGTCCGCTGCTGGAAATCGATCCGGTGGTCCGCCATATCTATCAGCAGCTCGACTATTTGCCGCTGGTGAACGCCCGCGCCCACCAGCTTGGTCGCCGCCGGCAGATCTTGAACGATCGTTTCGCCGAGCAATATCACCGCTTGTTGAAGGTGCTCGGGTACAAACGCGAGCTGACGAATGACGACCGGCTGGCGGTGGCGTACTACCTGTTGCTCCAGGATCGGATCGACGATGCGACTAGTTTCTTCAAGCAGGTCAATGCGGAGCAACTCGCCACGCGGATGCAGTACGACTACTTTGCCGCCTACTTGAGCCTGTGCCATGAAGACCTGGACACCGCCGAGCAAATCGTCGCCCGGTACGCCAACCATCCGGTCGACCGCTGGCGGAATACGTTCCTGGTAGTGGCCAAGCAGATTGACGAGGCCCAGGGGGGTGCGACCGAAGTGCTCGATCCGGAGAATCGCGGACAAGTCCAAACGCGATTGGCGGCCACCGAACCGAGCCTGGACTTTCAAGTCGAATCACAAAAGGTCGCGTTGAAATACCAGAATCTCGATCGTGTGACGATCAACTACTACCTAATGGACATTGAATTACTCTTCAGCCGCAACCCATTCGTGCAGACACAAGGGGGCCAGTTCGCTCACATCCGCCCGAACGTGACCCAAACGATTGATCTGCCCAAGAACCAATCGGTTTCGACCATCGAATTGCCGGAGAAGCTCCGTCGGAGCAACGTGTTGGTTGAAATCAGCGGCGGCGGTCAGACCAAATCGCAACCCTATTTTGCCAACTCGCTGGCCGTGCAGATGCAAGAGAACTACGGGCAGGTCCGCGCCATCACGGCGAATCCTGGCAAACCGTTGCCAAAGGTCTACGTCAAAGTCTATGCCCGCATGAAGGATGGCTCGGTGCGGTTCTACAAAGACGGGTATACCGACCTGCGCGGGCGATTCGAGTATGCCACGCTGAACACCAATGAACTGGAGTTCGTCGATCGATTCTCGCTGCTCATCTTGAGCGACGACCACGGCGCCGTAGTTCGCGAAGCAGCACCTCCTAAGCAGTAAAGTCCTGCCCCTGGAGCCTGCGTGCGAACCTGAGTGCAGACAGGCGAACTGCGTGGGACCGCGTTAGTATTAGAAAACCGAAGCACGAAACGATTCCACGTGACAGTTGACTGTTGCGGATTCGATATTCGTGCTTCGGATCGAATTCAATCTGGTGCGGGTCAGGTTACTGGCCGCGCCTAGCGTCCGGTGAGCCGGATCACTTTTTATCTGTGGGCTCGGTCTTGGCTGGTTCAGTCTTGACTGGTTCGCTCTTGGCCGGTTCGCTCGTTGCTGGTTCGGTCTTCGCCGGTTCAGTCTTCGCCGGTTCAGTCGTTGCTGGTTCAGTCGTTGCTGGTTCAGTCGTTGCTGGTTCAGTCGTTGCTGGTTCAGTCG
>CAZFLF010000643.1:1955-4718 GCA_964519825.1 uncultured Pirellulaceae bacterium
TTGCTGGTTCAGTCTTCGCCGGTTCGGTCGTTGTCGGTTCGCTCTTAGCTGGTTCGGTCTTTGCTGGCTGAATTCTGCCAAGCAAGTCGTGCAACTTCTTTTGGTTCGCTTCTTGACGGAATGGATTCTCATCTGTCGGTCCCGTTCCCATCATTCCCCCGCCGCCCCCAGGTGGGCCGCCGCCTGGACCTCCGGGTCCACCCCCACCAGGTCCACCGGCACCAGGTCCACCGGCACCAGGTCCACCACTGCCTGGGCCTCCTGGGCCACCGCCGGCCGGACGGGCAATTGGAAGGCTAATCGAATCCGCAATTGCCTTTTGCTCTGGAGTGAGCAGTGCTTCGAGGGCATCGAGCTGGGACTGAGCTTCTTCGGCAGTCATTTTTTCCGCTTGATCTAGCTTTACGAGTTGGTCGGCGATTTTGGCGGTTTGGTCCGGAGTAAATTCCACGTGCAACGTTTCGCGTGTGAGCAGTTCGAGTTTCCCCACCAGCGACGACAGATTGCGTTTGCCGCGTGGAGCTCCGCCACCACCACCACCACCTCCTCCTCCCATTCCCATCATTCCCCCGCCCATCATTGGATTACCTTGCGGGGGAAGTCCGGAGGCCGGTGCGCCCACCGCTATCTCACCTGACGATTCCGGTCGCTCGGAGGGAGCGAGACTGCGCATCACGAGCAGCGTGGCTCCGGCTCCAAGTACTACGCCGATCAAACCTGAACCAATCCAGATGGGAACAGGCGTCGCAAGGGGGTCCGGTCCTGCTGAGGCTTTGGCTGCTTGGGACATAATGGGCTCCTTAACAGAGGAAAGAGAAAGAAATGTCGACAATTCAGTTTCAGGATGATAACCGTTGGGAGGTTACTGGCAAAACGTCCACCCTCTGCCGACCATTTTGGTGTGCCAGGTAAAATGCGGGACGAGAAGCCCAGTCGCTCGGCTTGCAGGCATCCACACTTCTCCGCACAATCAACGATTCCATTCATCAAGGAGTTGAAATGTCCGCACCGTTGAACAAATACAGCAGCCGCGTTACCCAACCTCGCAGCCAAGGCGCTTCGCAGGCGATGCTCTACGGGACCGGCCTCACGGAAGAGGACATGAATAAGGCCCAGATCGGCATCGCCAGCGTCTGGTACGAAGGGAACACCTGCAACATGCATTTGCTCCACCTAGCCGACAAAGTGAAGACCGGAGTGCTGTCGGCAGGGCTGGTCGGATTTCGATTCAACACGGTCGGCGTGAGCGATGGAATCTCGATGGGGACGGACGGCATGTCGTTCTCGTTGCAGTCGCGCGACTTGATCGCAGATTCGATCGAAACTGTGATGGGTGGGCAGTGGTACGACGGACTGGTTGCGCTTCCCGGCTGTGACAAGAACATGCCCGGTTGCGTCATGGCCATGGGTCGGCTGAATCGGCCATCGATCATGGTCTATGGTGGGACGATCCGTGCGGGCTGCACGCCGAGGCATTCCAAGCTCGATATCGTTTCCGCATTCCAATCGTACGGTCAGTACCTGGCCGGTTCGATCAGCGACGAAGAGCGACAAGACATCGTGCGTCACAGTTGTCCGGGCGCCGGCGCCTGCGGCGGAATGTATACCGCGAATACGATGGCTTCGGCGATCGAGGCTCTCGGAATGTCGCTGCCGTTCAGTTCGTCGATTCCGGCGGAAGATCCGCTCAAGGAGGGCGAGTGCATCGAGGCGGGTAAGACCATCCGCAAACTGCTCGAACTGGACGTCAAGCCGCGCGATATTATGACTCGCGCCGCCTTTGAAAATGCCATGGTCGTCGTGATGGCGCTGGGCGGCTCGACGAATGCCGTGCTGCATCTGATCGCGATGGCCCGTTCCGTCCGTGTCGAGCTTACCATCGACGACTTCCAGTCGGTCAGCGACCGCGTTCCGTACATCGCCGATCTCAAGCCAAGTGGTCAATATGTGATGGAGGATTTGCACTACGTGGGAGGCACGCCGGCGGTCTTGAAGTACCTGCTGGAGAAAGGCCTAATCGACGGCCAATGCCTGACGGTGACTGGGAAGACACTGGCAGAAAATCTAGCCGGTCTACCGGGATTGACGGCGGGGCAGAAAATCATCCAAACGGTCGAAAAGCCGATCAAATCGTCGGGCCATATTCGCATCATGCGCGGCAACTTCTGCCCGGACGGTGCAGTCGCCAAGATCACCGGCAAGGAAGGTCTGAAGTTCACCGGTCCGGCTCGCTGCTTTGACTCCGAAGAGGACATGTTGGCAGGGCTCGAACAGAAACGGATCCAGAAGGGGGACGTGATCGTGATCCGTTACGAAGGTCCGCAAGGTGGGCCGGGAATGCCCGAGATGCTAACTCCAACTTCGGCGATTATGGGGGCGGGTTTGGGGAAGGACGTGGCGCTGATTACCGATGGCCGATTTTCCGGCGGCTCGCACGGGCTGATCGTCGGCCACGTGACTCCCGAGGCCCAGATCGGCGGACCCATCGCGCTCGTGCGCGACGGCGAAACGATCACGATCGACGCTGAGTCCAATCGTATCGAAGTTGCCGTGGCTGCCGATGAACTCGCTCGTCGTCGGGCCGCTTGGATTGCCCCACCCTACAAAGCCACGCGGGGCACGCTCTACAAGTACATCAAGAACGTCAAATCGGCGTCGGAGGGATGCGTAACCGACGAGTAAGGTCTCACGTAGCCGCCATGCTCGTAGCCGTGACGTTGCTCGCGCACTCCATGGAACCTATTGGACCTATCAGTCGTATAG
>CAZFLF010000644.1:0-4707 GCA_964519825.1 uncultured Pirellulaceae bacterium
TGCGCGAAAAGCGCCGCGTCGGACTCATTACCGTCGATACCTATCGGATTGCGGCGGTGGACCAACTACGGACTTATGCCGACATCATCGATTTGCCGATGGAGGTCGTGTCGACGCCGCGCGAAATGCGGGGAGCACTGGCCAAACTGTCGGAGATGGATCTGGTGCTGATGGACACGGCCGGACGCAGCCCGAGCGACGAAATCAAAATCCAAGAGCTGCGCTCCTTACTCACCGAGGCACAGGCCGACGAAGTGCATTTAGTGTTGAGCAGCGTCGCCAGCCCATCGAGCATTCGCCAGGCAACCGAGCAATTCGCCGGCGTAGGCGTGACGTCATTGATGCTGACCAAGCTGGACGAAGCCACGGGGATCGGCGGCCTGTTGTCCCTGATGTGCAGCGGCCGATTGCCGTTGAGTTATGTCACAACCGGTCAGAATGTGCCTGACGACATCGCGCCGGCCGACGCGCGCAAGCTAGCGCGGCGCATGCTGCGCATGGAAGAGGGACAATGAGCGACCAAGCGACCGAATTGCGAAAACTGGTGCTGCGCGCGATGCGGGAGTCGCATCCCAGCGCCGGCCCCGCGCCGCGATTGATACTGTTCACAGGCGGCCAAACCGGCGTCGGCGTTACGACCCTGGCGGTTAATCTGGCCGTCGCGTTGGCCGAGCAGGGGTCGCGAATCGTGCTGATTGACGCCGATTCGCAAGGCCCCGGGGTCGCGGCCCTGTGCGGTTTGGATGCCCATCGCACGATTGCGGACGTGCTCGTCGCACGCCGTGACATTCACGAAGCGTTGCAGCTTGGCCCCGCCGGAATTCAGGTAATTCCTGGCCTGTGGCGTCCTGGCCACGAGCCCGAGGTCAGCTCCATGGCACTCGAACGGCTCATGCGGCAAATTACCAAACTCGGACGGCACGCCGACTCGGTGCTGGTCGATGTCGGCAACGGAGCCAACGATCTGGTGCGCCGGCTGTCGTTGGCCGCCGACGATGTGGTCATTGTCAGCACAACCGAAGCCGCGTCGGTTATGGATGCCTATGCGCGAATCAAACTCACTTTGTCGGGACACAGCCCAGCCTTGCTGTCGTTACTTGTGAATCGCAGCGCAAGCGAGCAACAGTCGGTGGATGTGTTCCAGCGAATCGACCAATCGTGCCAACGATTCCTGGGGCATGGCGTCGAGTTGCTGGGAGCCATTCCCGATGACGATGAGGTCGATGCGGCGGCACGAACCCGAATCCCCTTCGTGGTGGCCTGTCCGCTGGCGCCTGCCGCGAGGGCAACGCAGCAAATTGCCGTCAAATTGGCGGCACGAGGACAACCGGCGGACCGAGCTCGCGCTGCCGCCTAGTGCTTTGCCTATTGTCGATTGATGGACTGGGCGCCACGACTGGCTTGCCCAGGCATGCAGGAAACTCGAGTAGACAAGATGAGAATCACTCAACAAATTGACTTCGATCTGCCGATAGATGGGAGGCGCGAATTTGTACGATGCCACGATAAGCTGCAACGATTAAATGAAGTTTGCCGGCGGTTTCGCAAACCTTGCTTGGTGAACCGGAGCAGCACGGAGGCCACGGATGGGATCATCCTACGCCGGAATCCTTGGACCGATCGCCTTTGTATCGATGATCACCCGAGGTCTGATCGGCGGCAGCAGCGCCAACAGCGTGTTGATTTCCTCAGCCGTGTCCCTCATCACGTTCGCGGCAATTGGCTATGTCACCGGTCGCCTGGCCGAGCAGGTCGTGTTGGAGTCGGTAAAACTGCGTTTCGACCGCGAAATGAAAGCTCGCGAAAAGACGGATGGTGCGACGCAGCGGACCGCAACGACAGGAGCCGAAAACTGATCAATTCGTCTGCTCTGAGCGGAACGACGCAACAATACCGAGTAGTTACCAAGAACAATCAAATGAATTGAACAATGGCTGTTTGGCCTGTCCGTAAGACGCGGACGGCGGAAGCAAAGCTTGCGAGTTTGCCACATCATGGAGGATTACATGGCTGCTTCGACCTTGACGTCCGGGTTCATCAAAAAGTTTCCACCAAAAATCGGCAAGCTGGAAGAACTCAAACAGCACAGCGCCGAAGCGGGTCTGCCGAGTCCTCACGCGAGAATCCCAGGCGAATTTGAAAACGCCCCGACCGAAGGCCCGTCCAAAGAAGAACTCGCGATTCTGGAAACATGGCACCAGTATCGGGCCGACCCCGCCCGTCAAGACCTGCGTAACAGGCTGGTCGAACGCTACATGCCGCTGGTGCGGTACAACGGCGAACGAATCTGGGCTCGACTGCCGGAAGGAGTCGAACTGGACGATCTCGTATCGGCCGGTATCTTCGGATTGATGGACGCGATCGACGCCTTTGATCTCAATCGAGGTGTGAAGTTCGAAACGTACTGCGTGCCGCGAATCCGCGGCGCAATGCTGGACGAGTTGCGAACCATGGACTGGGTCCCGCGTCTTGTGCGATCGAAGGCCAGCAAGTTGGGAGAAGCGACCAAGACCCTGGAAACGCGATTGGGACGCCATCCCACCGGACAAGAACTCGCCACACATATGCAATTGCCCCTGGCCGAGCTGGAAAAGATGGTCGTCGAAGCCAGCGCGGTCAATCTGATCAGCCTGAATAAGAAATGGTACGAGACCGACAGCTACAAGGACGTGCGCGAAATCGACATTCTGGAAGACAAAAAGGGGGAGGACCCCACGCGCCGGATCCAGAAGAACGACCTGATGCGATTGGTCACTAAAGGGCTAAATCGGAACGAGCGGCTCATCATCATTCTCTACTACTATGAAGAGCTAACGATGAAGGAGATTGGCGCCACGCTCGATCTCAGTGAAAGCCGCGTCAGCCAGATGCACAGCAGCATTGTGCAACGGCTGCAGCAACAACTTGGCCGGCGCCGCCCAGAGTTTGGGTCGTAGTCTGCACCCAAGCTGGCTTCATCCGCTCGTTTAACCGCAAGCCGTAGGCGTGCGCTGCACGGCAGCTTGCGGTTAAACGACGGATTCAAACGGGAACATCGGCCGACGGCGATGTTGAAAGTCGAGCATCTGCAAATCGGCGGTTGTGCAACCGGGAGTATTGACCCGGATTAAATGCCGACAGGCCGGCTCGTAGGCCGCGACGGGAGCGTTCACTCCTTTCGCGACCAGAACGTGAAACCCGGCCGGATCGACGTCGAACGCCGTCAGTTGTCGCAAGCTGAACGGAGGCATGCGTCGAGTCGTCAGCATGACGGTAATTCCCCCCTCGCCAAGCACGACGGCTGTTGGACCTTGATCGCAATGGGTGAAGCCGCCATGCCGTGGTTGTGGTTCATGGAATTGGCCGGAGTATAGTCCCAGCACGGTGAATTCGTCCTCATAGGGATCACCGTGCCGGCGATCGGTCCGGCCGCCCACGGACATCCGAATCCGCGCACCAACGCCAGCTTGAGCGGCCTGTTGCATGGCGGATGGATCGCACAAACACACGAATGCGGGACGAATTGCGTGCCGACGAATGGCATGGGCGAGATGGGTGCTGTCCGCGGGCGAACCTCCGCCGACATTGTCCCCCATGTCGAGCAGGCAAATGGGACCGTCGAGTTGCGCTGCCCGACGCAACGCTTCATCGATGCTAATGAGCTGACCCAAAAAATCATTGCGGTGGCCCCACAGATAGTTGGCGAGTTCCGCGGCGCATTCTTGCGCCAGCTGCGGCGAATCGTTCGTCACTGCAAGAACCGCTGATCCCATCTCTTCGACATCGGCATAGGGAAAGCCCAGCAAGATGCTGTTCGACAAAACATTGGGTCGCCCAAGTTGGGCATCTGCCAGTTCGTAGAGCGGGCGGCAATGCGGTTCGCTAGTCAGTTGTCGTTCGATGTTGATGGCCAACGGCGGAAACGAAGCGGCCTGCGTGGGTCGGATTTCGCCGCGTAATGTTCGAGCCATGAGCGTGGCCGCCTCGACACCCCGCGCGCGCTGATCGAGATGCGGATTGGTACGATAGGCGACGAATGCATTGGTTGCCGCGACCATTCGTGCCGACAGGTTCGCATGCGGATCGAGCGTTCCCACGATCGGCAGCGCCGGCCCCACGCGGCGACGCAATTCCGACAACCAATGGCCGTCGACATCGCGGATAACTTCACTGACCGTTGCCCCGTGCGGTGCGACCAGCACACCGTCGAGCTGACCGACTTGTTCCAAGGCGGCAAACATCCGCGTGAGAAGCGTGTCATAGGTTTCTTCCGTAATGGCGCCGAAGGGAACGGCGCGCGCCGCGAAGACCGGTACGGCGTCGATTCCAGCCGCCGCAAGACCCTCAAAGAAGCCACTGATTTCGTGATGCGTGTCCGCCATTCGCTCGCGGACCGCCTCGTGGGTCAGCAGCATGTTTTCCTCGAAATGCCGCAGCGTAGTCGGCTCGGAAATAAAGGTATTCGATTCGTGCAAAAGTGCCAGGATGCCAACTCGCATGGCGGTCTCTCATGAAATGGGTCTTGATGCCGGACGGAGCGGCCTCCACATTACTGACCACGTTCCGTGCTGACTACATCCGTTGTGTGTCCGTTTGATGTCGTGGCCCGCCGAAATCAGCGACCATCGGGAGCGGACCATATCGTTGGAGTCTCCCATTTGGCCGGCGGTCCTACCGCCCAAGAGAGGTTCAATATGACGCGCACGCCATCACCTGCGCGCGGTGCAG
>CAZFLF010000645.1:0-4702 GCA_964519825.1 uncultured Pirellulaceae bacterium
GGGACGGCGGGCCTTCCGCGACTGATCAGTCGCGGCTCCATTGAAGCGAGTATGATTGGGAGGTGGGCCTCATCGAGATCCTGACCCTTCCGCGACTGATCAGTCGCGGCTCCATTGAAGCTGATTGTAGGAAGAGAATCTCGTCACTGAAATTCCCCTTCCGCGACTGATCAGTCGCGGCTCCATTGAAGCCACCAGAAAAAGCAATCTCTACGGTCGCTATCGGTGCCTTCCGCGACTGATCAGTCGCGGCTCCATTGAAGCAGGCAAAGATTGACGCCTTAAGGGCCGCCGCTGACCCTTCCGCGACTGATCAGTCGCGGCTCCATTGAAGCCTGTAAATCAGCGTCTTGCCGTTCTCGGCGGCCGTTCCTTCCGCGACTGATCAGTCGCGGCTCCATTGAAGCGTATGGTTCCATGCTCGTACCGGAACTCTTCGCCATCCTTCCGCGACTGATCAGTCGCGGCTCCATTGAAGCTTCGTTGGTCATGGTTGGCTCGCTTTCTCAATTGCCCTTCCGCGACTGATCAGTCGCGGCTCCATTGAAGCGATAGCCGAAGGCCGCGAACTGCTGCTCTTCGATGGCCAAAGCGCAGTGCTTAAGCGTTATGAAATGCCATAGAGGACTGACTTCAGTTCGTCTGTTCGTTCGGGATGAGGTCGGTAATCACGTCTCGAGCTGAGGATGACAGATTGGCAAAGAACCAATCCAGGGCCCCGTCACCGGTTAGCTTGTCGCGCGAGGTGTCATTCGAAACGTGTTTCGAGTTCAGCTTGGGGACATCCGGTACTCCGGCGCGTAGCTGGGTTACCCGAGACAGAAAGCCAAGGTCGGTGCGCCTCCAGAAGCTCGACAGCGCATCCAATACCTTACGGTCCTTGTCGAAGCTCGTTGGGCCGTTGAAAAGAATGTCTTCTCCGTCGCCACCGGATAGTGAATCACTCCCCGATCCGCCGAAGATCAGATCTCGCCCGCCTCCACCCAACAGCGAATCGGCATCCTGGCCTCCCAGCAATAGGTCGTGACCGTCAGCTCCATCGATCGAGTCGTTGCCGTGGCCCCCATCTAGAAGATTATCTTGAGAGTCACCGGTCAATGTATCGTTCGCGGAACCTCCCCAGACATCCGAAACGTGGACTACCCCACCCGCGATGTTGGTGGCCGCGCCACTGACCAGATTCACACGGACCGGTGTTGTGTAAGCGGAGTAGTCAAGGGAATTGCGGCCAGCCCCGCCGTCGATCCGGCCCGAAATACCTTGGCGACGTGACAGAATAAAGCGATCCGCTTGCCCTCCGCCGGTGAGGTTTTCCAACGCCGAAAAAGTCACGCCGTTGAGCTTACCTGTGTCCTGGCCGGTGATGATCCAGCTATTGTTCTGATGTGGAGCAATCAGCGTATCGATCCCTTTGCCGCCGTCGATCCATCCGGTGATACTCGCGCCGTCACCAAGCTGGAACGTCGATTTCGCGGCGGAACCGCGAGAGACGGTCTTGCCCCACGAGGAAACTGGCGGGGATCATTTTCAACGCGGCGAATCGCCGCAGGTGCGAATGCTCGCCCAGGTAAACCACCCCCATACCCCCTGAACCCAACCTGCGAAACACTCGATATTCCCCGAGACCCCAGTCGCCTGATTCACCGATCTTGCTCTGGTCCAAGGATATGCGGCTCGTGCCGGGCAAACCGTTGGGATTCCCTGCCAGACGGGTGCAGTTGGCATAGCCGTTCCATCAATTCGGGGTTCAAGAGGTCCTCGGGATTAGGTACCTCGGCACAACGCCGTAAACATGAATCCAGCACGGTATCGGTGTCGTGCGTGCGCAGCCATTGAAGGCAGCGATCACATTGTGTGACGTGCGCCTCGATCGCGATGACGTCTGCGCCATCGAACCGGTCGCGCAGCCAACTTTCAAGCTGCGCAAAATTGGGGCACGCCGTTACCTCTCGCAACATGTTTTCTCGCGGCGCTCCATGTTTTCTTGCCTGAGTTCAGACCCTAACTTGGACTATGTCCCGGTGTGTGCCAATCTGTCGAGAAAATCCGCGAATCATACGATCGAATCGTTTAACCGCAAGCCGCAGGCGAGCGCGTTGAACATAGATCGACGGCGCCTAAACGCGCTCGCCTGCGGCTTGCGGTTAAACGATTCCGCCGCAAAGCGACTCCCGACCTCTTTCCTAATCGAGCAACTCGGCCAGTTCCTGTCGCAATCGCCGCAACACACGTACTCGCGCGACGTAAACCGCGTTTTCCGTAATCCCTAACTCTCGGGCTACTTCAGCCGCCGGCCGCCCGCATGCGACAAATTCCCAGAAGCCTTTCCAAGTGGTCGGTTCGAAGTCCGTCTGCATCAGCGAAACAGCACGTTTCACAAGGTAGTCTCGATATTCGCCGTCGCTGATGACCGAAGCCGAGCCTCTGAGCCCACATTGCCAGCAACGGAGCGTAGAGCTGCACAAATCGCTCCCACGCGTCGTGCTCTTGCCGATCGCGCAAACACTCTAACAAACTCGGCGAGGTTGACTCCATGACCACGACTATAGTCAAAAATTGGTTCTACTGATCTACTCCAATTCCGCTCTATTCAGAACTGTGGTAAGTCCTTCAAAATGGAAACGCGATTGAGTTCTGAACAAACGCACAAGGACCAAACGATGCGTCGTTTTTCGGTCATCACTTGCCTGGCAATGACGCTGATTACTTTGGCCTTCTCGCAAGCCGATGACTCGCATCCTGTGCGCATTGCAAATCCCGTGAATGGGCACATCCATCCGGCCGCGTGCGTTAGCCGGCAAGGGACGATTATTGTCACCTACGGCCGGGTCAATCACCGCGACCTGCGGATCACTCGCTCAACGGACGGTGGCAAGACTTGGGCCGAACCCGCGGCGTACGTGCATACGATCAACAAGACGTATTATCCCGGCTCGCTCACCACACTTGCGGACGGGCAGTTGCTGCACGCTTGGAATCGGTGGGAAAGTGAAACCAATGAGCTTGAACCTCGTTCCGTATTGTTCTCACTGTCAGGCGACGACGGGCTGACGTGGAGCGAACCAAAGCCGTTTCCCAGAACCGCCAACGTGATGAGCGTCATTCGGCACCCCATTGTCGAACTGTCTCCAAATCAATGGCTAGTCTCGCTGAGCGACCGTACTTTCGTATTCAATCCCGCTAGCGACTCCAGCCAGCGCTTTGGAGATGATCGCCTGCACGGCTTGGTCCCGATTGTGCGTACTCCGAACGGGACTTTTATCAGCGCCGCGGGGTGGCGCTCAACCGACTCGGGCCAGACTTGGAAAGCGATCGACAAGTTTCCCAATCTCAAAGAACAAGGCTGGCGGCACGAAATGGTTTGCTTGTCGAATGGCTGGCTGCTTGCATCGGAAATCCTGGGGCCGGGCGTCGGCGGTGAGAGAATCCGATACGTCGTCTCGCGCGATGACGGCATCACGTGGAATCACGTTTATGAGTACTACAATCCCGGTCGCCCCATCGGAGGTCGTGCTTGCCCGCGCACCGTGCAGCTCGATGCCGAAAACATCGGCGTTGTCTTCTACGACGTCGATCCCAATCAAGGAGGCGGTCCCGGTCTGTTCTTCCTCAAAATTGCACTCGCGAACCTTGGGCGCTAAAGTGGCGTCAACGTTCGTTGGCAGAAAGAAGTGCTCGAGTGGGAAGCAATCGAGTGGATCGCGTTCCCGCCAAGTGATCGAGTTTTAGGGAATCCAACCTATTTCTTGCCACCTGGGGCCGGCTTTCCCGCTGCAGCGGCTGGCTTGGCAGCTGCTGCTGGCTTCCCACCTGCGGCCGCCTTCGCACCTGCGGCTGGCTTCCCACCTGCGGCTGGCTTTCCCGCTGCGGCGGCTGGTGCGGCAGCCCCATCCGCGGCACCTTCGGCTCCCTCTTCCGCTTTGGCCTTCTTTTTCTTCTTCAAAGCCAGTTTGATAACGCGGACTTTAGGCAAGCCGTACACGGACATGCCGTCGTTCCAACGTTCCATTTCCTTGAGCTTCTGCAGGCGTTCGGCACGACTCAAAACATTGCGATTTTGGACACTTCCAGTGCGAACGCGCAGGCTGCGATCAATCGTCATGACATCGATCCTTAGCGGGGAACAAAATGAGAGGGGGTAGTATACGAACTCGCTTGCACCCTTTCAACGCCGCCTGTAACTCGGGAGAATTGTCTCTGAACACACCCATTCCCCGGAGTTCCAGCATGTCGTCTGAATTCGAGCAGTTGCAACAGGCATCGGTTGGCGGCGTCACCGCCGTCTTGGATCGACTCGTCGATCAGCTTCGTTCCCGACAGCAATATCACGAGCTGTTTGAGGCGTTGAAAATGCGAGTCCGCAGGGAACTGGGACTTCCGCTGACCTATAGCGATGCGCCGGATAGCCTGGATGACGAACGCCGCAACCGATTGGAAGACGGCCTGATTGCAGCCTGTCGCGAAGTCGGCATGCTGTTGCTGAAGGCCGGTAAGATTCGAGAAGGCTGGATGTACCTGCGTCCGGTCGGCGACAAGAATGCCGTGGTTTCGGTCCTGGCACAGATCGAGGCAAACCAAGAAAACACCGATGAGCTGGTCGAAGTCTGCTTGCATGAAGGAGTCGATGTGCGGCGAGGGTTTCAGTTGGTCCTGGACCACTACGGCACCTGCAACGCGATTACCACCTATGAATCCGCGGTCG
>CAZFLF010000646.1:0-4700 GCA_964519825.1 uncultured Pirellulaceae bacterium
CTACCCTTGCAAGCAAACTACAACTCAACGAATAAATATGGGTAACGACAAGGCAAGGTGCCCGTCCTACAACACGTTCATTGCGGTGAACTAGCGGTTCATTGGTACGACCGGTTTGACACCGGCGTCACCTGCAGTTCATCAACCGGGACGTACATTGGAGCCCCGGCGGTGGTCCGCATCGGAATCCAATTTCGGCGGTGCTGCACTTCGTTGCCGCTATTCTGCAAAGCCCGAATGATCTCGTGGGGCATCGTCGCATATTCATCCAGGAGCATATCGGCACGCGGATCGTCGGCGGCAAATACCGGCATTTCAACTTCCTGTGCTGGTCCTGTTTCTCCATTGACCACCAGCCGGTAATGACCCATTGGCGACCCATCGGTTCTGCTAGCGGTTGGTTGATTGGACGAATTTGAATCGCTGGCGAACTGGTGACTCGGATCAGCAACTGAATTCGCGTCCGGAGTTGGCGATGGATGGACGGCCAAATTCGCGGCGGACGGCAGATTTCGCGACCGGCTTTGAAGCTGATTTGCGACCCCGAAGGCCAAAAGAAAACTCGCCGCACAGGCAATCGCCATCGCACCGAAATACAACCACGACCCACTGCGACGTGCTGGTGCCACCGCGACTGCGACCGCAGGGGTTTCGGTCCGCACCAGGCGAAACTCGCGTCCCCACGCTTGAGCCTCCAGGAAAGCCAGCGCACAACGCCGCCAGCCGTCCGGATGCGATTCTACGGAGCCTAGTGTTTCTCGATATTCCGTATCCGACAACTCGCCGTCCACCAACCGATCCAGCAAGAGGTCGTCAAGGTTGTTTTCGTTTTGACCACTCATTGTCGCGCCTCAATCATTGTCACACCTCAATCACTTGTGCCGCTGCCAACTCGTCGCGCAACCGTTGTCGGGCGCGATGCAATCGAGCTTCCACGGCGCTATGACTTACCCCCAGGTGTTTCGCAATCTGAAAATAGGACCAATTCTCGGTGTATTTCAGCAGCAGGATTTCCCCGTCGCGCTCGGAAAGTCTCGCCAGAGCCTGCCGAATCATTCCGCGTCGTTCTCGAGCCAGCAGCCAATTCAGCGGATCGGCCTCGCCAAACTGCGCTTCGGTCGGTTGCTCGCGCGTCACGTAGCGGTCCAGCAACTTGCGTCGTCGCCCCATCTTGCGGCGGTACAGCAACACGTGTCTCACTGCCAACCGATAGAGCCACGGCGCAACCTTGTTGGGATCCGCGATCGGCGCCGACTGCCGAACGGCCGCCAATGCAACCTCCTGCATCACCTCCTCAACTGCGTCATGTTCTCGCAACCGCGAATAAACAATCGTGCGCAACCAGCGATCATGCTGGGCGAGAATGGTCGACCAGTTCAGTTCCAGCGGCGTTTCCAATCGCGAGCCTGCTGAATTCGTGTCCGGTAAAATCATAAGAATGGTTTCCGCGCAGCCCGGTTTCTTGCGTTGCCACTTACGGAATGATGGGTTGCCTAGCCAATTGAAGACCGCTTGCCATATTCGTCTACTGAACAAATAGACAGTCAATCCAACATTCATCATGGGCTGGGTCTACCACTTGATGAGCTGGCTTGACCCTACCGTTTGCCATGACGATGCTCGTCCAGAAGCTTCGCCAGCGATGAACCACCCGGCATTCCTCGGTATCCGCACCGAAGCGAATCGTCGATCGATCGCCACGTGTCGCCGAGGGCATCGGAAATAGGTCCAGATCTTTTCGTCGGCCATTCCCCGTGCTGTCGCATGTAGCAATCGCACCACTGCAAGATCATCGCGTCAGTGAGTTGTGGAAATTTGGACTTGGCACGTCGGGCCCCGCGCTTCCGCGCAAGCAGTTTGGCCAACGACGAACCGCCAGGGAACCCACGATGGCCATTAGTCAAGGCCGAGTTAATGGCACACCAGTTCTCCCCAGGAGCGTCCGCAATTGCGCCGGAATTCCGATTCGGCCACCTTCCCCTAAGCTGATAGAATTCGTCGGCCCAAGTCAGAATCTGTTGGATTTGCAAACGCGACACGTGGGCAAGGTTGCGGACACCGAGCCGGTCCTCCAACAGGCGTGCCAGGGAAGCGCCTCGGGGCAAGCCGCGACGCCCTTTCCGTAGGGACATGTCGATCGCCAGCCAAGTTTCGTCCGATGACTCAACAATCGCGCCAGACCTGTCGTTCGGCCATCGCCCGGTACGTCGATGATGGGCTTTTGCCCACGTAACGATTCGAGAGACGGTCAGCTTCGGTGGGAATTCCGAGTTCCGAACCCCACGATACTTTTCGAGGACTCGAGCCAGCGATAAACGGAGACTGTGTTGAAGGCCTCGAAATCCTTGCCGCAGTGCATCGTCAATTCGGCGCCACGTGTCATCGACTGTCTCGTCGATTCGACCTGAATTGATGTTGGGCCAACGCCCGGTCCGAGCAAAATACGCGTCGGCCCACGCCAGAATCAGTTCCACGCACAACTCGTGGCGTTTCGGTCTCTTCCGAATTCGTTGTGGCTTCCGCATCGTACTCGTCCCAATGTTTAGGCCTCCTGCAATGATGACGATCAAGCCCAAGCATTCTACAGGCAACTGAACCCCGGTGGTTTGGGCCCAGCGGCAGTGAAGTCCCTTCATCGATGTGCCAAACGGAGTCCTGAGTCACGACTTTCCTTTGCTTAGTAGCAGGGCTGCAAAGACTCGGAAGAGTTCGCGACCAGGCCTAGAAAAAAGCATTAGTTATTGGGTACGTGGAGCGGCGTAAGAGTGGGACTTATTTGCCACCGCTTCGCGCGCCTGTTCCGACCCTTGCCAGCCCCAATCCGTGTCGTTACTTTCGTCTTCACTCGAAATCCGTTCGTGTGGTTTGTGGGTTGAGTTTTTCAACACTCATGAAACTCACAAATGGACGACGTATCAGATTCTCAGCGCCGTGATTCGCCCCAAGACGTTTGCCGGACTGCAGACTTTCACTCATGCCCCAAGTCGTCATCGAGAACCCGATCATCAACTCGCCCTTTGACGAGCCGACGCGCCATTTCCGTTTCACCGACGAGGGCATCACCAACCAGATCGTTGGCGGCCGGCGGAGCAGTTCGTATTTCGTCCCCATCGCCAAGCCAAAGAAGAAGAAGGGTGCCAAGCAGCTTCAGTTCGACACGGAGTGGACACAAGA
Organism: uncultured Pirellulaceae bacterium; assembly: GCA_964519825.1. GTDB lineage: Bacteria > Planctomycetota > Planctomycetia > Pirellulales > Pirellulaceae > CAZFLF01. The sequence continues at coordinate 3,175 of CAZFLF010000646.1, forward strand.
TCGCATCGAAGAAAACAAACTCGTCAACGACATCCGTCGCCGCGTCGCCCTATGGCGCACGGGTGGCTACGTCGGCGTGACCCCCACCACCGCGCGATTGATTGCCTACTGGACCGATCCCAGCCGCGAAAAGAAGCTCTTCTTTTGCCAGAACGAAGCCCTGGAATCCGCTATCTATATTGCCGAGGTCGCCAAGAAATACGGCGATGCTTGGATAGAGAACTCTATTCGCGAGGCGAACGACACGTCCAACCCCGGCCTGCCGCGCACGGCGTTCAAGATGGCGACCGGCTCGGGCAAGACCGTCGTCATGGCCATGCTCATCGCCTGGCACACGCTCAACAAACGGGCTAATCCGCAGGACGCCCGTTTCTCTGATACCTTTCTGATCGTCACGCCCGGCATCACCATCCGCGATCGGCTGCGCGTGCTGCTACCCAATGACCCCGACAACTACTACCGTCAGCGCGATATCGTTCCGTCACAGCTTCAGGACCAGCTTGGGCAGGCCAAGATCCTCATCACCAACTACCATACCTTTCAACTGCGAGAGAAGTCGGATGGCGCTCGATTGACGAAGATATTATCGGGGCAAACCGAGACAGGCGTGAACACCGAAACCCCCGACCAGATGGTGCGCCGCGTCTGTCGCGACTTGGGCACTAAGAAAAACATCATCGTCCTCAACGACGAGGCCCACCACTGCTACCGCCGCAAACCTGACGGCGAGGACGAAGAGCTCACCGGCGATGAACGCATCGAGGCCAAGAAACGCGACGAAGAAGCCCGCGTCTGGGTTTCCGGCATCGAGGCCGTGAAAGCCAAGATTGGCGTGAAGGCCATCTACGACCTTTCGGCGACGCCGTTCTTTCTGCGCGGTTCCGGCTATCCCGAAGGTACGCTCTTTCCCTGGGTGGTCTCCGACTTTTCACTGATCGACGCCATCGAGGCCGGCATTGTCAAGGTGCCCCGCGTGCCGGTTGCTGACGACTCCATGACGGGCGATCAACCCACCTACCGCGACCTGTGGCTGCGCATCCGCGAGGACCTGCCAAAGAAAGGACGCAAAACGGGCGAAGTGAGTGGCGAACCGAAGCTCCCCGTCGAGCTGCAAGGCGCCTTGCATAGCCTCTACAGCAACTATGAGAAGTATTACAACCTGTGGGAACAGAACGCTCAGGCCGCGGCGCGTGGCATCACGCCGCCGGTGTTCATCGTCGTTTGCAACAATACCAATGTCTCCAAGCTGGTTTTCGACTTTATCGCCGGCTGGGAAAAGCAAATCGGCGAGCAGACCAAGGTTCAGGCGGGGCAACTTCCCATCTTTCGCAACGACGACGGCCACGGCGAATGGCTGCATCGCCCCAACACGATCCTCGTGGACAGCCAACAGCTCGAATCTGGCGAGGCGATGAGCGACGACTTCAAGAAGATTGCCGCCCGCGAAATTGACGAATTCAAGGCCGACTACCGCGCCCGCTTCCCCGGCCGCGATGCCGACGACCTCACCGACGAGGACCTGCTCC
>CAZFLF010000647.1:0-4696 GCA_964519825.1 uncultured Pirellulaceae bacterium
TGATCTTCGATCAACAAATTCGAGAACTCCTGCTTACTGGCGAACCAACGGCTCTTCCAGCCGATCATCACCCCTGTGCGGAATCCAATCGGATGAACTTTTTGACCCATATTCAACCGGCTCCTAATCCACCGGCAACCAACCAACCGGCACTAATTTACCGGAACTAATCACTCGGCAATTACAGCTCACTAATGTCTTCGAGCTTGACGGAAATATGCGAAAACCGTTTCAAAATCATGTAGGCCATGCCTCGCGACACTGGCTTAATGCGTTTCATAATCGGCCCCCCGTCTACCCGCGCGTCCGTGACGACCAAACGATCAACTCGAACCGTGCGGCCGGGATTCTGATCCGGGTCCTGGGCGTTGCCGATCGCGCTGCGCAGGACCTTTTCCAAGAATCGCGCACCGCGATGCGGCTCGTACCGTAACAAGTCGAGCGCTTCGTCGGCAAAACGCCCGCGGATCAAATCGGCCAAACGCCGCACCTTGCGGGGCGCGATTCGGGCGAATCGATGTGCAGCTTGAAAGGACATATCCTGTCACCCTCGGCAAAAAAACTCGTCACTTCGAAGGCGCCGCGGCGCCCTTGCCACTATGCCCGCGAAACGTACGGGTCGGAGCAAACTCACCGAGCTTATGTCCGACCATATCCTCCGTCACAAACACCTTCGCATGTGACTTTCCGTTGTGAACCATGAACGTCGCGCCGACAAACTCCGGCACGATTGTGCAGGATCGTGCCCAAGTCTTGATCGGTTCTTTGAGCCCCCGGTCCAACTGCCCCTGCACCTTCTGGTACAGCTTGGCATCGACGAACGGGCCCTTTTTGGTGGAACGACTCATAACAATCACGCTACTCCTGGCTTGAACCCTACTCCCGCACCCTTCGCTACTGCATCCTTCACTTCCGCATCCTTCACTTCTGCACACCTTACTCCCGGCTTATCACCGCGATCATCATTTTGTCGGCAGCTTCAACTGGCCGTACCGCCGTGAACGCCGCCGTCGTACAATCGCTGAATTCGACGGCTTCCGGCGTTTGCGAGTCCGGCCACCTTTCGCCAATACACCGGTTGGACTAACCGGGTGACGGCCACCCTTGGTGCGTCCTTCACCGCCACCGTGCGGATGATCGATCGGATTCATGGCCGTACCCCGCACATATGGACGCCAGCCCAGCCAACGATTTCGGCCGGCTTTGCCAATCTGTACGGCCATATGGTCCGCGTTCCCAACTTTGCCGATCGTCGCACGGCAGGCCACCGGAATTCGACGAATCTCACCACTCGGCAACGAAATCTGAGCCCAAGAAGCCTCACGTGCCATCAACGTTGCGCTCGTCCCAGCTCCCCGGCAAAGGGTCGCGCCTTGCCCCGGAGTCATCTCGATACAGTGGATTGCGGAACCCAAGGGCATGTTTTTCAGCGGCAGGCAGTTTCCGATATTCGGGGCCGCGGTGGGGCCATTTTCGACCTGGTCGCCAGCCTTGATGCCATCCGGAGCGATGATGTACCGCTTCTCACCGTCGACGTAAAACAACAGCGCAATATTGGCACTGCGATTCGGATCGTATTGCACGGACTGAACGCGCGCCGGAACGCCATCCTTATCCCGCTTAAAATCAATCACACGCAGCTGACGCTTGTGCCCACCACCGCGATGTCGCGCGGTGATAACTCCTTGATTGTTCCGGCCTCCCTTCTTTTTGGCAGGTCGGAGCAAACGTTTTTCCGGTTTGGTACCACCCGTCAGGTCCGCGAAATCGCTGACGGAGGCACCGCGACGTCCGGGTGAAGTCGGTTTGTATTGGCGAATTCCCATGGTCTATTTCCGTCCGAATTGTCCCGCCAGAACTGTCCCGCCAGAATTGTCCCGCTAGTCTTGCGCAGGCAGTTCGATTTAGAAGAAGTCGATTCGGCTGTCCGCATCCAGTGTCACAAGTGCCTTCTTCCAATCCTTCGTATATCCCACCTTCGTCTTATGCCGGCGAGGTTTTCCCTTGCGATTCTGCGTCCGTACCTTGACGACCTTCACGTTAAAGACCGCCTCAATCGCCTGCTTGATCGTGCTTTTGTCCGACAACGAGTTGACTTCAAAGGCGTATTGATTATTGCGGGTCGAGCGATGCACCCCTTTTTCCGTCACCAACGGGCGCAGAATGATCTGCTGCGGAGTCAACGCCGGACCGCATCCGCGGCCACATTCACCGTCATGTACATGCTCTTCAGCCATGGCCATTACTCCTCACGTGACATCTAAGCAGCCGCCGCCCGGCCAAGAATCTTGTCCAGCGCCGCTTTGGTAACTAATAGCCGTTTGGGAGTTAGCACCGCCAATGCGTTCAGGCCGCTAACCGGCGAAATCGCTACCCGGCTGATATTCCTCGTACTCTTATAGACGTTGGTATCATGTTCGGCCGTCGTCACCAAAGTTGACATGCCGGTCAGCCCCAACGCCTTGAGCACGCTGGCCATCTCCTTGGTCGTCGGGGCGGCGAAGGCCAATTCGTCGATTACCACCACCTGATTGCCCAGGATTTTCGAGGCAATTGCCATACGAGTTGCCGCCTGCACAGCTTTCTTTGGCAGCCGATACGAGTAATCACGCGGTGCAATCGCTTTCATATGACCACCACCACGGCGAATACCTGAGCGACGAGAACCGGCTCGTGCGTTCCCAGTCCCTTTTTGGCGATACATTTTCTTGGTCGTTCCGGCGACCATACTGCGCGTCTTGGTCTGATGCGTACCCTGACGTCGATTCGCCTGATACATGACCACGACATCGTGCAGCAATTGCTTGTTAATGCGCGGAGCCAGCTCCTTCGGGTCGACTTGGTATTCCCCGACCTTGCTTCCGCTGCGGCTGTAAATTGGCAAACTCACCATGACAACGCCTCAAAAATCAGAATCGCCCTCGATCGAATGGCAACCAAGACGACCCCAGCGACTCCAAGAGAACCCATGCCACGAGTCCGCAACCAATGCGGATAAGGCGACCTAACCCGGTAATTGATTCCGAGTGATTGCATTGTCGTCATCTCGTGGTTTCGCCGGCGGGAGCACAAAGTAAGCACTTTGCCTTACCCGCACGGCCTCCATTCATAGCAAAAAGGGTATCTAGCGCTGGGAGGCTTTGATTTTGATGTCCACCCCGGCAGGTAGACTGAGCTTGTTCAGTGCCTCAATCGTTTTGGCTGTCGCCTGGACGATATCGATTAGTCGCTTGTGGGTGCGAATTTCGAACTGCTGTCGAGCCTTCTTATCGATATTTGGTCCAGACAATACGGTGTATTTTTCAATTCGCGTCGGAAGCGGAATCGGCCCATGAACTTCCGAGTGGGTTCGCTTCGCAGTATCGACAATCTCCAATGCGGACTGGTCGAGGATTGCGTGATCGTACGCTTCCATCCGTATCCGAATTACTTCATGGGACGGTCCAGCCACAACTGCAACTCCTCGCGGCGACAAACGGCGACGACAACCGGGGGCGAATTAGGGGGATGACTTCCAGGGGCGACTTAGCGGTGCAACGTACCAGGGCGAATCACGGTTCGCCTCGTATCGCGTCACTCGGTCACAGCCCGAGTTTCCGCCGTGTCGAAAGCGAGTGAGTTTAGAGAGGCAACTTGGGTGCGTCAACACCCAGTCAAGTCACATTCATATAAGTGACATTTTTCAGGAATTGGGGTCCTGTGAGAAGCAACCGGCCGGCGGGCGGTGCGACGCAGCGCCAGAGATGCGAGGTTACCCCGCGGATGAGAAAACGGTGCGACTGGCCTACGAATCTTGCCGAGCCGAATTTTGATTCGTGATCTCAGGGTTGGCTTCACGACGCGCGGCGTTGAATACCCCGTCGAACGGTATTTCCTTAGGTCAGTGCAGCCTGAAGCACTACTCTTTGGCTACAGTGCTGGAGTACAAAACAATTACTGCCCCGACGGACAACAGAGTCCATGGCGCCCACTCCGGAGGAACGAAATCCCGAGTGTGAAACGACTCGCGGACGCTGTTCATGAAAGGACGCTCCGAGAGGTTCTCGTCGGCGGGCAAGGTGAGCGTCGCCTTGTCGATCGCGAGAAACTCTCCACCCAAAAGCAGCGTCGCTAGACCCGTTGCCAGGAAGAATGACCGCCACATCCGTCCACCTCTCGATCCAATAAATCCGACTACCTGCAGTTCACCTGCGACTACATCGGCAGAAACCCTGGATTGACCTTGATCGGAGATGGGAACTATGCCACTGTCAATGCGTCAAAAGTGCAGCGGTGCCGAGTTCTCGTGTCCCACTGGTTACAACTCATTGTCACGGAATGAGGGCTGTGCCTGGGTTGCGGAGCGGCGGACGGATAGCGAAGGCGTGAGTGTTAGAGAACCGATGCTGCATGTGGCGGTAGTGCCTCGTTGTTCGACGTCGACGCAATTCCTATAATTTGCCTAGGGGCACGAAGATTTGGAGATGTCGGCTTGGCGGTGAAGCCAAACATCCTCAGTGTATGCGACTCGTCCTGCGCACAGTCGGACCTCGCGCAAAAACTCCGTGACGGATTTGAAGTCACGGAGGTGAGCGCGCCTCTGCGTGCGTTGGCGCTGCTTGCGAAGCACTCGTACGACGGCTTATTCGTGTCCGCAAGTCACCTCGAACCGGTGCAGCGCATCGGGCAACTGCTGGAGAACGAGCGGATCCTGGAT
>CAZFLF010000648.1:0-4695 GCA_964519825.1 uncultured Pirellulaceae bacterium
CCAGCCGGTCTCAGCCGAATGGTCGTACATCGGATGATCCCAGGGCGCCAACCCGTAGCGGAGATGATTTCGCACGCCGGGCTCCAGACCGGGATCCACGGCGAGAATCTCCTGACGCAAGTCAATTGCCGATTGGTACAACGGATCATAGTGGATGGCCAGATTCGCATACCGCAAGGCCATGTCGCCGTCGGCCGCCGCCCAGGCCGCAATCGCCATACGATAATAGCGTTCGCCAATGTGGCGCTTGTTGATCGGTTGCATCTTGTCAAAGAAGGCATTGCGGCGATCGCGGAACTGAGTGCCAGCGTGTTGTGCCTCGGCGTACATGTCGGGTTCGCCGACAACGCGGGGAGTGAGCAGCACGATGATTTCGCGGCGCTCCGTGTGATCGGTCCGCTGGCGGAACAGCGCGCCGAGGAGTGGGAGATTGCCGAGCACCGGAATCTGTGTGGAGTTAGTGGCCAGGTCTTCGCGAATTAACCCGCCGATGATGACGGTGGCACCGCTGCGACACATGATGTTGGTAGTGACTTCGGTCACATCCTTGTCGGGCAAGGTAAAGTTCCCTTGTATTCGCACATTCCCTGTCGACAGCTCAGGATGGACCTCCAGCCGCACCATTCCATCCGCGGAAATAAATGGCCGAATCTTCAGGTGTGTTCCAACTTCCAAGAATTCGACCGTTTGTGTGGCGGCAGTTTCGGTAACCGTCGTGCTCATATAACCGAGTTTAGAACCGATCAAAATCTCCGCCCGCTGCTTGTTCAGGCACATCACGTGCGGGGAGGCAATCACGTTGGTGTCGCCAATCGTCTCCAGAGCGTTGACAAACGCGAACAAGCTTTCGTCTAGGAATCCCACCTTGAGTCCGTCGTTGAAATTGAGTGTCGCGAGATCGGTGGCGGCGGCGGGAACGGACACGCCGGAAACAAGCCGCATGTTGTCTTTGTTGCGTAGCAATTCGAAATTGACGCCGAGCGAGTCTTGGTCGTCCAACTTGACGCTGAGGATCATCGCCTCGATCGCCACTTGAGCCGGCATCCGGTCGACTTCCTGGTAGACTTCGTCCATTTGGCCGAGGATGCTTTCAAAGTCACGGACCAGGAGCACTTCAGCGCCTGCGTAGGAGTTACCGCCCGCATTGACCGCGGAGGTGGCAATGCCGACTTCGGACGCGGTCGACACGGCGATGATACCGACGTCTTTGGACAACATCGGCGTGAATAGCTTTTGCAGCTCGGAAGCCGAGACGTAGTTCGGCTGGAACACGCGGGTTCCGACTTTGTCGTTTGCCGTCGACAAATTCTGAATCTCTTCGACGGTGCCAACATAAATGAAGTTGTCCTCTCGACAAGTCGAGTAGCCGCTCGATTTCAGAATCGCTGACAGAGCGTCTTCCAATGAGACATCGATGAGCGACACCGACACCAAACCGGTGACGCTGGGCGTAGCCAGGATGTTCAAGCCCGTGGCATTGCTCATCGTCTTAAGGACTTCGCGGATGTCGGAATTGGGTGCGGTGACGGACACGAGATCCTGGGCCTCGTTGCGCTGTATTTCTGGCGCGGTCGCCCCCAAATTTGTGGGGCCGTTGGCGCGCGAGGTGGTCGTGCTTGGCGGCAATTCCTCGTGGCGAGGCGCGATCGCCGCCTTCATCTGTTCCATTTCGTCCGCGGTGCGTCGAGCCTTTTCCTGGGATTGTTCTGCCGCTTCCTGAGACTGTTGCGCCGCCTCCTGGGATTTCTGCGCCGCCTCCTGAGCTTGTTCGAGCCGTTCAAACTGTCGTGTGATTGCGGGAAGATAGGAGGCGGTCCAGCGACCCATCGACTCGTCCAGCACGTCGCGAACGTCTCGTGAGGGTGCGATGAGTGAGCGAGTCGCCGAATTGCTCGCCACAGTGGCAGCAGCCGGCGGAGGTGCCGGAGAACCGGTGTCTGTCACGGCCGCGTGAGCCGGGACCGGGGTGGCGGCATCCACCGGCGACATGTGTAACGCCACCGACACGGCCAGCGCCAGTCCTACGACGGCAAAGATCCCCAGCAATGTTATTCGCAACAGAATCCGCATTAGTCTTCCCTGACCACTTTAACTGCGTTTACTTCTCCTCAGTACCAACGATTGGCAGCCGGAACAGTTCTCCGTGCCGTTCCAGCACCACATAATTCTTGGCGACCGTCTGCAGAATGAATGCGTTGTCGGCTTGCGGCGTTTTCGCCTGCGACCGATCGTTGTTTTCGAAATTGACGCGGGCACTTTCCGAATACAACCGTCCGTTGATCGTCGCCAGGCGTTTCGCCCGGCCCACGATCGTAGCGGTCAATTCGAGTCCACAATCTTCCGGCCGCACGCTCGCGGCAGCTACGGGCTCCTGCTCAGCTTTCTGTTCCGCGTTGCGTTGGAGTTCCGCAGCATTGGATACCGGCTGGAACGGGTCTCGTATGCGGACCGCCGTCGATGACTTCATCCGCGCGTCCTGCCCAATCCATTCGGCGACGTCTTGCCACCGGGGCAGCGACTGCGGGCTGGCCACAGCAACGGTCCCGGTCGCGGTTGTGGTCGCGCTCGCTCCATTATCGGCCACCGCCAGGAAAGTCGGCTGGTTGGTTGTCCCTCCCTTTGAGAATGGCAACTGCTTCCATACGAGCGGTCCGATGAAGTACCCCGCCACCGGAATCAATGCCAGCAGCGTGGCGGACTTCGCCGGATTTCGCGTGAGTTCACGATGCAGCGATCGCTTTAGATTTCCTATACCCACGATTTACCCCGGACCACGTGCAGGCACAGCTGTTTTGGCCCGGCTCCTTTGTTATCGGTTGAACGCATAACCGTTCTAACCGGAATTTCCGCGATTATCGGCAAAAACTACGAGGCTTAGCGCACATTGCACGTGTTTCCCATCTTCCTTCGAAGGTTGCAGATTGAAGTGCTGCACCCAGATTGTCTCCGGACGCGACTCAATCCCACGCATGAATTCGATGACTTGGGAGTAGGCCCCTTCGACTTCGACCTCCAGCGTCTGCTGCCGAAGCGTTTCCAGGATTGTCGGATCTTGAGGAGTCAATCGATGGAGGATGACCCCGGAATTCCTGGCAAGAGTCGCCAATTCTCCCAGCATCGCCACCGCGCCCGATTCCGCACGTGAATGCTGGCGCCAGCGGTCGACATGGCTCCGCGTAGTTTCCAGTTGGTGTTCTAATTGTTTGGCCGTGCCGGTCTTCGATTCGGCAGTGGCGATGAACTGGCGTTTTTCACGCAACTCACGGCGTTTTGCGGAAATTGCTTTCTGTGCCGGCAAAAATCCGACGACGACGTAGCCGACGACCCCCGCAACGGCCAACACCGTGACGATCAGGCCGCGCGACGTACCAGGGTTTGCAGGGAGGGTGCTCATGGATTCGCCGGTTGTTGTGCGGAACTCGACGCAAGCGAAGTCGCTGATTCCTGCAGGGGCTGATCGGGTCCACCTGGTTGTCCAAATCCGGGACGGACCAGCAATCGCAATTTAAATCGCGAGCCAGCGACCCCGGCCTCCGACGTGATCACTTCCAAGGATTCGATTTTGGCGGCCGTGAATAGCGGCGATGGTGCCAGACGGCTGACATACCCGTGCAAGTTGGTCGCATCGGAAGTTATTCCCGTAACGTGGACCGCGGTACCAATCCCGTCCTGTTGCGATCGCAGCCGTTCCAAGTCTCGTTTTGCCGCTTCGGCGGCGCTCGCAGGCTGGGTTGTCGGCGGATTGCCTGTTGCCGGCAGGGGCGTCTGCCCGGTTGGCTTACGATCGAAAGTGATTTCCACGATGACGACACTGTCCGGTAGTGGATTGGTCAAGCTGGTGAGCAATTGCGTGACCGGCCACGGATGCCGCAGATAGGTATACATCGCGGCGAACCCTTCGATCTCGGTCAGATCCTTCTGCAGTTGGTCGACGCGATTCGCAGCGACGACCGCAGCAGGATATTGAGCATGTACCGTGATCAATTGTCGTTCAATCGGTCTCCGCAATGCATGTTGTGCGAGTGCGACCACGGCCACGAATCCCGCCAGGCAGCAGACCATCACGGCACGCCACACGCGGGCACGCCGAAGGGCGCTCCGTTCACGATAGCGGAATGGCAGGAAGTCAATGTCTTTCATGTTCGCCGGCTCGTTCGTTGTAAGTCAGTTTGTTCAGCACACTTTTCGTAATGCCAATCCGGCGGCCACGTCCCATTGGCCCAACCGGCCGCGATTGTTCGACGTTTGAAATGTGCGTAGCGGATCGCTCAGTTCGCATTTCAGCCCCAGACGCTTCTCAAACGCTTCCAACAACTGAGGTGTCGCTTCCCCTCCCCCTAGCACCAATCGCTCTAGCGGCTGTCCGCGAAACGTGACGCTGTGATAACGCACGCACATCGCCAACTCTCCCATCAACCGGTCGATCACCACTCGCGTCGCTTCGTTGACGCTCCGCGCGATCTCCGGATCTTGCCGGTCGCTACGCCGATCGCCATTATTTCGCCGCAATGCGGTGGCGTCAGGCACATCCATCTTGAGCGACCGCGCGACTGCTTCATCGAAATGCTTTCCGCCCAACTCGATGTACTTCACAAATAAAATGTCTTCTCCCTGGAAGATCACGACCAAAGTTCCACCGTTTCCGACATGTGCCAGCATCGACCGTACGTGCCGGTCCTCGTCGCGGCGGAACTG
>CAZFLF010000649.1:0-4691 GCA_964519825.1 uncultured Pirellulaceae bacterium
AAGAGTGAGGGGCATTTCACGTGCCGCCCCCGCCCGCCGTAGTCGGAGGAGTTTTGACCATCGGCTGCGGATGTCGTCGTCACGCGCGGAATCGCGTCCCGGGGTCCGATTTGGGGAACAGGCTTTTCCTCGAGGATGATGCCTCTCGGAGGCGCAGATTATGCTATATCGCACACCTGCCTCGTCAAAACCGCGCGCTGGGCGCGATCGTTCCCGCATCTCCGCATTCTACGCCTCGCATTGTCAGACAAGCTGGAGTCGAGCAACCTTGACCCCAGTCTTTCGGCCAACGACCGACGCTTGAGCAAAGAGGACGAGGCACAGGAGAAGCGCGGGCATTCGCCGCAGGAGTGCTGGCAATGGCCTGGCGGCGGCCCAGACCTACCATCCGGACGTGGTGTTTGTGGACATCGGGCTACTCGTTCAAATCGGTTAATGAGGTGGCGCGGGATCTGCGGCAAGAGCCAAGTCTGGAGAACGTGCTGGGACCATCGGCCGTGCGGAGGACACCGTGCCGACGAAGCGGCTTAGATTCCCACATCGTGAAGCCCTTTCGGATGGAGTCGATGCATAGCTCCTCGCCCACCGCCTGCCAGGTGATCGCGATGGCCAGCGTGCTTCGGCCATAGATGAGGTGGAACCGAATCCCCCGTAGCATTCGCATTGCCCGATGGAGGTTAGTAGTGGAAATCCATGAGATGACGAGGGAGGAGTGCCTTCCCGTGCTGGCCGCAACGCGGCTAGCGAGGCTGGCGTGCGCCTTCGAGAACCAGCCGTACGTCGTCCCCGTATACGTCGCCTATTACGCGCCGCCCGGCGAAGAGGCCTGCCTCTACGGCTTCACGACCCCTGGCCAGAAGGTCAAGTGGATGCGGGCAAACCCTTTGGTCTGCGTCGAGGTGGACGCGGTCGAGAGGTACGACCAGTGGGTGACCGTCATCGTCCTCGGCCGTTACGAGGAGTTGCCCGAGCCCCAAGGGGGCGACGGCGAAAGGCTCCCTACTCGCGCTGAGTCATCGCCGGGTTTAATCGCCATGCCCCACACGACGGGGCGCGGCGGCGAAGCGCTCCTGGCTCACCAAGTTCTCCAGGCCAAGGGCATGTGGTGGGAGCCAGCCTCGGCAGCCTCGGCAGCCCGCAAACACCGTGATCCGTCCGAGCCGTTCATGTCGGTCTATTACAAGGTGCGGATCGACCAGGTCACGGGACATCGGGCGACTCGGGATGCCCACGATGCAAGCCCTGGCTCCGTCCCACCCGCTCCCGCACGGAAGCTGTGGTGGCTGCACACGGCACTGACGAGAGTGTGCGGCGGCAGGCCATCCTGAACAAGGTGCTGTGCCGGAGTATTGAAATGAAAACGCTCCCAGGTTGAACCAGAAGCGGCGTCATTCGTTAACGCTGCGCTTGCGTGGGGATCGGTGTTCAGCGCGCTCGAAGTTGTGCCGCTCACGCTCGTAGGATTTGACACCATGGAAGACCTGCGCCGGTCCCGTGTGACCTTGGGTGCGACGCTACAAATGGCCGATCTACTTTTTCGTGGCAGTCGCCTTGTGGAACATGGTGGGCGTCGGCTTGTTCGGCTGCATGATCAATCCTCCGATCGCCCTGTATTAGATGCAGGGTCTCAATACGACCCCCCGGAGTTCATACAGACGCCCGTCCTGCGGACAATGCGATCGCTACAAATCCCTGGAGATACGATCTTTTTTTGCGGGGCGGCCGTTATTGTGGCGGGACTGAAGACCGGTCACTCGTTTCGTAGAACGGAATGACGTCTAGTCAGGTAGTATCGATTCCAGGGACGTCACCAACATGCGAAAACGCGCTAACAACTCGTGATGCCGCCGCTTGATCTGTTCGTGCAGTTCACGTTGTTCGGTGTGTTTGCGAGATTCCTCTTGGTGAGTAACGGCCATCGGCATGAGCTTCTGGCCGCTTCCTCCTTGTTCGTACTGTGCCAATGCTTGTTCGTGCTCGGCCGGGATTTGCTCGTGCAATCGGATGGAAGCCGCGTGCTGCCGCAGTTTCTCTTGATGCTTCTCGAGTGCGTCTCGAATAAAGGTCAGTCGCTGAGTTACATCGTGAACTTCGTGCTGCCAAGCTGTAACATCGTCACGCCAAAACGAACTGTCACGAAACCATTGAAGATGATCGACGTGCATGTGGAGATGGTCCAACGCCGCCGCTGGCGCTTCAGGTTTGGTTCCTAGAAGTACATGGTTCGTAGACATTGGATTTCTCCTCTTGCTAAGCGTTCAATCAACGTTGTTCCCGACATGAAGATTCGTTACAGCCGCCGAACTGCCACGGCGTCAGCCGTGACCAACCCCGACTTGTTTTCTCCCGGAGACTTCCAGATGCGGACAGCGTTGGTCAAAGCAATTGTTGTTCCGGACGCATCGTTCTCGTGCCCGAATTGCGTCCGATCCCTGAAACTCGACAGTATTCCGCCGTTGTGCCTCTCTTCCGAGAGATCAGGCGACGTTTCCGACTCATCGACACAGCAAACCCGTTGTGCGGATACGCGCCACCGCGCGCGCGGCCGCGGGATAGTACGGGCGATTGCCCTACAAAACCACGCTGACTGGGCGATTTCACGTAAATCCACGGGTGGCATGTTGAGTGCTGGATGGATCCTGGGAAGCCACGACCAGGACGCAAACGCGATGCTCTTTGGCAATCGCGATTTGTGAGCTGAAGAGCCACATGCCGCCTTGGATCGAAGCGAGGGAAAAACCAGCCTGCTCTGCCAGCTTCTTTACAGTGGCCTGGGATTGGTAATGGGGATCCGGCAGCATTTCACTGATCGATAAGACACCTCCTGGTTTCAACGCACGGAAGCACTGGTCCAGAGCAGAAAAAAATCAGATTTCGATTGCTCCAGCCAACGTGCATGTAATCACCGGCGGGCTGGTGAGCTCTTGTTGACGTTCTAGGGCTTCTCATGCTGACGGGCGATTAACACGGAACACTTTGCGTGCGCGAGGAGATATTCGGAGGTGCTCCCCAGCAAAAGCCGTTTCACACGGCCTAAGCCTCGCGCACCCACAATGACCAGGTCGATGTGTTCGGACCTAATCGCTTTCACGATTTCTTCGCATGCGTGCCCCACGGTGACGAGGGGTTCCGGTTCGCGAAACATCGGCGGCAGCTGGTCATAACCGCGCATGACGTCCTCACGGGCGCGCCCGCATTGCTCTTCCTGGCGTTCGAAATAACCGAGTCCCAGTGCGCCGGTCTCCTGTTGGAGAAGTTGTTCTTCGAGCCAAGCCGGGATATGTCCCGCCACGCGGGACTCGACAACCGTTAGTACGCGGGCGGCTGTATCCTGTGGCCACGAGAAGTCCTGGAGTATTCCACAAGCATTCTCGCTTGACTCCGAACCGTCGCTTGCAAGAAGTACTCGTAATGGATGAGATCGGGCCTCCTCTGCGGCAGGACGGACGACAAGCACGGGAACGGTTGCCTGATGGACCACGGCACGGGCAGTCCCACCGATATCCAAATCCTTCATTCGTCCCGCCCCACGAGCCCCCACAACGATCAGATTTGCGCGGTATTCGTCGGCGGCAACCAACATACCGTGAGCGGTGGATTGTGTACCGACAACCGTTCTCGCATGATCCGCAAGCGAAGCCGGCAATCGTTTCTTCGCTTCAGCAAACACTGCATCACAAAGAAACCCTTCCAGCCGCTTGACCAATTGCGGGTCCGGCCGCGACCCGGACACGACGCTGAGACTGGGAGGAGTGTAAAAGAGTAACACTTGGTCTTTTTCGGCGACTAACAGACGGCCGGTAAATTGTACTGCTGCATGGCTACCGTTGGACCCATCGACTCCGATTAGCACTTTCATCGAACTTGTCCCCCAAAACGTCCGCAAGAAAGCGGCGGTTGCCGCACATCGAACTTAGGTCGATCGCAAAGTGTGTGCCTTTGCTTTGCAATGGACGGCTTATCCGAGGACCAGAATCCATTGGCAGTCGCACAATCAAGCTTGCTTTCTCCCTACCATTCTCAGCAAACCGTAGGAGTACAAGTACATTTCTAAGAAATCGAGCCGTCACGACGAGAGCCAATATCGCGCATGTCAAAATGAACCGAGGCAGTAGTTCGTAGGCGCGATTGTAGTCGTAAGTGGGGCGTTTCATGGCAAAGCTCCCGCAATGAGTCCTCGTGATGAGTAATCCAAACATCTTATTGGTTTCACGAAGTTACATCTGTCGCCGCGCGACGATTGCCAGTACAGACAACACGGCGATCACACCCAGACCGACGACAACGATTATCTCCACTTGTAATAGCGTCGGCATACCAAGGTCTCCTACATAGCACTGCCGCTTTCCACTCTCATGCTGGACCAGGACTGTGTCCACTACGGCAGCATCTAAACGCAGCTATTGTGCCATTCCAACTTGCCGGCTAAGTTCGCGCGGGAATTGTTGCCAGGCAACGAAAAGCTGCCTCGAATGGTGGTTTTGCGCTGTGTGCAGATACGCACGGTCGCACACTCGGTTGAGCGTTTGACACTCTGGCCGCGGCACGAAACGAGCCGAAAACGCCTTCTGAAGTTGGAAATGGGTTCGAATGATCCAGGCGCGTGAATTGCTTTGACGGACATCTAAGCTCGTTTGACCTCACATCGCGAGTTGAGAGCGGATACTGAACTGGAGATTTGCGATGAGCAC
>CAZFLF010000650.1:0-4689 GCA_964519825.1 uncultured Pirellulaceae bacterium
CGCGCTGTGGAACACGGTCCGCGATGTTCGAGTCGAAGTGCTCGACGCTCGCGTGGCCCGGTTCGAGCACGACGAGCTGCCGGTGATCGCTCGGTTGGCGACCTCTCGGGTCCTGCTGGACATCTGCACGGTCGAGCGTGATCGCGTGGGCGTCCTGTTCTTGGACGGCCGCTACATCGACACCCTGCTGCCTGGTCTGTACGCGTTCTGGAAGGGCGCGTCCGAGGCCAAAGTGGTCGAGATCGACTTGCGGGAGACGATGGCCGACATCAGCGGTCAAGACATCATGACTGCCGACAAGGTCACGCTGCGCCTGAACGCAGTGGTGACCTACGCGGGTCCTTTTCATAAATTTCAAGATTTTTCATGTGCGGGCCTCCACATCGCTGGCCGTAATCGGGGTGGCGAGATAATTCCAACCATCTCGCGCGTCGAGCAATCGGAAATTATTCTGTTCGTGGGTTCCCGGAAAGAAAACCAGAAGGCGGCCTCGCAAATCACCCTCAACCATCGGAATAATTTCAGAAATCTTGAGGAAGCCGAATAGGGACGCGACCCCGTACACGGCGAGAACGGTGTTTTCGGGATCGGAGAGCTGACTCAATGTCGACTGGATTTGCGACACCACCATTTGTTTGAAGCGACCCAATACCCCATCATCCAATAGGTTCGGTGACTTAAAATAGCGTTCAGTGAAACTAGAATTCATTAGGTCGCACATCCAACTACCGAAAGCATTTGTCAGGTCGATGGCCATCCACTTGTGGCCCGTGTGCAGCGTGGCCTCCTCAAACAGCCCCAGCCTGAGACGCAGCTTGCGTTCGTCTTCCTTGTCGTAGACGGCGAGCCAGACTCGCTGTGTGCCCGACACGTTGGTATCCCACGAGTGTTCGCACAGTCGCTGGTAGTTTTTCTTGAGGAGTTCAATCCGGTTCATTGGAAGCCTTCTCCTCTTGGAGAGTCAGAAGTCCCAGGAAAGTGATCTCCACCACGGAACCAGCCGCCTTGTAATTCATCCATCCCTGCTTGGAAGCCTCCGTTGCGAGGTCCGCGATTTCGGCAGGCGTGCGGTCCAGCATCCGGGTCCAGACCGTATCAAGCAGCATCTTGCCGCGTAATCCGCAGAGGTAGCCCAGTAGTAAAGCGAACGTCACAACCACAGGTGTCACCACCGGGCGGGTCCGCTTCTTATTCACCTTGCCAGTCAGATACCCAGCCTGGGTCCACGAGGATGCGAGATTTTGGGCAGTGGAGATTAGCGTGGTGGGCTTGAACCGCGCTGGATACTTTTCCTTCAGGTAATTGGCGACTTGCGTTGCCGTTACGGCGGCAGAGACCGGAATGGCAACCACAAATGGCGTCGTGTCCCGCAGCAGGGGGTCACGGGCGGCTGCCGTAATATACGCCAACATGGGCCGAGCCGAAGCGTCGGCGGTCCAGAAGTGCCGCAGCAGCCGGAACACTGGCCGAGTCTGGTCGAGGGCGTACAGTTCCACGAGCCGCTGCGCAGTTCGCTTCCTGGTGGTCTGCGTTGGCTTGCCCAGGACATTCTGCTCCACGACTGCGGCCAGGTAATCGCCCGCTTTCGCCTTCGGCCCAACGTGTTCGAGAACGAGCGACAACTCGCCGAGCATCATCGTGCGGCTGGTGTGGACGCTCGTGGTACCGTCGCGAAATCCGAGCGACTCGCGCGACGACCGATTCCTAGGGTCGCGCACGACGGTGAGTTCCTTACTTGGCGGCGACAACGATCCAGCGTGCTGCTCGGGATAACACCGCCTCGTTTCCATCCGCCCTCCCTCCATCGTTGCGATTGGACACGCAATTCGTGCCCTTAACACCCGGCGGCAAACCACATAGCACATTGAAAACAAAGAACTTAGCAATACAAGGTTCGGCCCTCAACCCGGCGAGTCGAGCGAGCCGAAAACAAACGTCACTCGCAGGATTGCGATCGGCTTCTATTCCATTCTTCATAGAATCGCCGCATTGGGATTCACGGCAGTTGAAGTTCGGACCGACAGTGGAGAAACAAGATCTGCGCAACGGCGTCGATCGCACGACGCTTCGCCGCAACTCAACAGGGGCGTAGGGTCCTGATCAGTGTCGGAAGTCCACCACCCGGCGTCCCCGGCACGCATGATTCAAATGTCGTGCACTTACTTTCAATGCAGCCCTTAAGCGTAGTGATTGCAGCATATTCAAGAGCAATCCTTGAAATTCGCTGCATCCTGAAGTCTTTTGTAAGTCACCGACAACACGAAACGAGAATCTCATTTGCTTTCGTTCGGAGTTTTGCATGGCCCAGCTCTCGCCAACGATGATCTCACCGGAAAACCTCTGCCTTGCCTATCGAAAGGCCAAGGCTGATAGTTTTTTGAGCGATCCCAACCGATGGCGATTGAGTTCTTGGAATATGAGAATGAGCTCGCAACGAACCTTGAACGACTTGCTCGTGAACTCACGAAAAAGCGGCCGACGTGGTTTGCGACCCTTCAATTCATCGGCGGATTTAGCTATATCCCAAAGGGCTTACGGCTGCCAAGCAAACCGAGCACTTTGCATTTCAGTTCCTCCAATTCTGACGATGCATTCAAGAATGCTATTGCTGACGGAATCCCCCAAGCCCAGTTTCGTCCCATCGCACTTTTTACCGTTGATATGCACGTGATATGCGCCCTTTGGATCAATGAAGTCGGTCACAAGTTCGACGCGTGCCTACCCAAGGAAGCCATGGGCTCAAGGTTACGCAGGATTCGAAATGCGTCAGATGGTCCAACGAGCACGGCGTATCATCGTAATGCACCTGGGTCATTCCAAAATTATTTTCCCTGCTATCGAAGTTGGCGACGAAATGGCCTTACTGCAATTCGCCGCGAACTCGCAAGCCGTCAGAAGGTCGTCGCTATCACAATGGACTTGACGTCCTTCTACCACAACGTCGACCCACGATTCATTCTTGATTCAGGTTTCCAAAAGGCCTGCGGTTTCGTGGAGAACAATGGGCCTCTCACCGACGATGAAGAGCTATTCACGACGCAACTCATTCACGCCTTTGAAACGTGGGCTCGTCAATTGCCAACACATGACCCCGGCTCGCCGATCGGTATTCCGGTAGGTCCAACAGCGTCCAAAGTATTTGCCAACGTGTTGCTTGCGGAATTCGACCGATTGATCCTCGAAGAGCTAAGTCCCGTTTACTATGGTCGCTACGTCGACGACATATTCCTCGTGATCCGGGATCATGGAAACCTCGATTCTGCGAACAAGGTCTTGGATTTTTTGGTCAAACGCATTCCCCAACTCCGGCACGACCAGGAAAACGCACAGCTT
This sequence comes from uncultured Pirellulaceae bacterium, assembly GCA_964519825.1. Lineage (GTDB taxonomy): Bacteria > Planctomycetota > Planctomycetia > Pirellulales > Pirellulaceae > CAZFLF01. The sequence goes on from CAZFLF010000650.1 coordinate 3,334, forward strand.
GAACTCAAGCTAAGCTACTCAGCGAGTAGCAAGTTGATCTTCAAGCGCGAGAAGCAAAAAATCTTTCATCTTTCGGGCGAGGTAGGAGAGGACTTAATTGACACGATCGAATCTCGAATTGACGAGGTGTCAAGTGAATGGCGTCTCCTTCCGGACCTTCACGACTTGGAACGAAGTCCAGCCGCACGGGTCCTAACTGCCGGTCAAAAGAGCAACGACGAAGTGGACTCATTGCGGAAGGCGGACAGCCTGTCCATTCGGCGATTGGGGTTTTCGCTCATGCTTCGAAGCTGTGTTGCGTTGGCACGAGACCTACAACCCCAGGAATGGCAGAATCAGAGATACAAATTCTACCGCTTCGCAATTGAGCACGTTCTAGCGCCGTTACAGATTCTTGACCTTCATGGTTACCTGCCCCAGTTGATTTCACTCGCCATCTCCAGTGAAGACTGGTCCCAGGCAGTGAAATTAGTTCGGAAGATTAAACGCGTCATCGACCGGCTTGAGAAAAACACCGTCGTCATCGACGGAACAAATGCAGGAGAGCAATGGGCTGGGTTTCGTAACCACCTGGCGATGTCCCTTTGGGAAGCTGTCTTGAAGGCCGTCCCGTTGAATCTTGACACTGAAGTGGCAGCAAAGCATCTCGAAGGAGTCAAACAAGCGATACGGGAAGTACATTCATTGGAACACTTGGATATGCAGGGTATTGGGACGTCCAGGCAGTTGTTTCATTGCGACCTTGGGCGGCTCCCGTTCAAAGATTGGTTATTGGAACTGGTCGAAGTCCGCAGTGACGAGAACGTCGTGGCGGCGCCCGATTACGTCGCGAACGAGTATTTGCCCGCCGCTGAAACGAATCGCAAGAACGAGCTCAAAAGCTTGCTGCAATCGATGGCGAAGCCGGATATCCCGTTACGACCATTGCTTTTTCCGACTCGGCCACTAAACGCATCCGAGGTAACGGCATGGCATCCCCAATGTGCCACGGACACGAAGCTGTGGGGGGATATTGTAAAACTGCTCCGAGGGACTTGGTTCAAGCTGCCGCCAGTAGACGACAATCGCAACTCCTCCAGCGAGATCATCGTTGGCGGCCGAAATCGATCCACGCCACCCAGGGTCGCCGTCACCAGTTTTCTTGTCGAGAACCATAGTTGGATCGCGGCAGCCGGGGGAGTTCCCGACTTGACTCGTGAGCGCTATACAAGACTGGTTCGCCTTGCGAACGCCATTGTACGAGCGAAACATAAGCCCGACTATGTCGTCTTTCCAGAACTATCTATTCCGCGTCGATGGATCGCCGGTCTGGCACATCATTTCTTGCGCGCCAAGATTTCCCTAATCGCCGGAGTG
>CAZFLF010000651.1:0-4688 GCA_964519825.1 uncultured Pirellulaceae bacterium
GAACTTCGCCTGAATCGCTCAGGGTAGCGTCAAACCGCAATTCCGGTTCGCGGGTATCAAAAATGACCTTCAAGCCCGGAGACAACTTCTTCAGGTCGGTTGGGGCAGCCCCTTTTTCCACGGATCGCAGAGCAAACCAGAATTCGCCGTCGTTGGCCGCGCGAAACGGAAAGTGTCCAGCGGTGGGAGCCGCTTTGGCGTAATACTTCCAGTACGCGCCACGGTCTTGGGAAACGTATAACTGCAGTTCGACGGGTACGTTCTTGGAGGAATCGACCGTGAACGGAATGTTGCAAGTCGTTTGGCGCAACACGTGGGGCGCGACGACGTCGCTCGCGGCGGGTGATTTGGCAGGCGCCTGATCCGCGGAAGGCTTCGGCGGCGCACTGGCTTTTTTCGCCGTGAGCCAGCTCCAAGACGAAGGTCTGTCGCCAGGAGTTTCGGTCTGCGCGTAGGCGAATCCCAGGCTTCCCAGCCCAAGAGCCACGGACATCATGCCCACCACCAACCGCCGCATGGATTCCTTCCTCGCGCCCGCCGCGCAGGGGACTAGCGCACTTCTTTGATCGACCGTTGAGCCGCCCAAGTTGAGATAATCCGCGAATCCGTGACTGGAACCGCGTTGCCCTGATTTCACAGCTGCTTGCATCGTGGCATGATGTTGGCGAAGTGAGTCGTTTAACCGCAAGCCGCAGGCGTGCGCTCTTGTGTGTTGATGGAGTTGATAGCAGCTCAAAGCGCACGCCTGCGGCTTGCGGTTAAACGACCCTCAACCCGTTCCCAGGTGAAACCATGTTTCGATTTCAATTCTGCTTGACGGTGACATCGTGTGCCCTGCTCTGGCAATCGGCCTGGGGCGAGGAAAAGATTCGTCACTCGTTTTTCATCGCCGGGCCCACGTTCACGGGGATCATTGACGAGGAGGGGAAGGAAATCTGGAACGCGGGGAAGGTGGCGGCGCGGGATGGTTTTGTGTTACCGAGCGGCAATGTGCTGATCGCGTGGTCGAGAGAAGTGAAGGAGTTTACGCGAGACGGGAAGGTCGTGTTCCATTTCACGAAGTCGCCGGAGAACAGCGAAATCGGCGCGGTTGAACGTCTGGAAAGCGGCCGCACCTTGATCACCGAACTGGGGAAGAAGCCACGATTAATGGAAGTTGAATCCGACGGGCACGTCGCGCTGGAGTTCCCCTTGCAGCCGGAGACCGACAATGCCCACATGCAGACGCGAATGGCCCGTAAGCTCCCGAACGGAAACTATCTCGTGCCGCATCTGCTCGCTTTCAAAGTTAAAGAGTATACGTCGAGCGGTACTGTCAACCGATCGCCGGCAAACCGCTCAAATAACGCAAGCTCAGGAACGGCCTGACACTCTGAGATTTGCGATTTCCGTTCGGCAACGAATTCAAACCATTGTAAGGAACCTTGTATGTTTCGTCCGCTTGCCGCTTGCGTCCTCATTGGCGTTGCCGCGCTGCTGGCCGCGAAGCCTGACCCCGTCGCTCCCGATCCCAACTCGCCACGGCCAATTGCGGCTCGGGAGACTCTCTTCACGGAAGACCTGACCTGGATGGAAATCCGCGACGCGATGAAGGCGGGGAAGGACACGATCCTCGTCGCCACGGGGGGCGTGGAACAGAACGGTCCGTATCTGGTGACCGGCAAACACAACATCGTGCTCCGAGGCACGACCGAAGCGATCGCCCGCAAACTTGGCCACACGCTGGTCGCCCCCATTGTGCCGTTCGTGCCCGAAGGCGATTTCGATCCCCCCTCGCAGCACATGAAATACCCGGGAACCATCAGTGTGAGCGAGGATACTTACGAGCGACTGCTCACCGACATCTGCACGTCATTTCAGGTTTCGGGCTTCAAGCACATCGTGCTGATCGGCGATAGCGGCGGGAACCAGGACGGTCTGCAAAAAGTCGCCGAGCGGCTGAACGCAAAATGGTCTGGCGACCCCACCCATGTCCACTTCATTCGCGAATACTACAGCTCCAACAAAGTCGCCAAGTTCCTCGAGGAAAATGGGATCAAACAAGAGAGCGAAGGATTGCATGATGACTTCGCGATGAGCGCCACGATGCTCGCGATCGACCCCAACTCAGTCCGCATGAAAGAGCGGATCGCGGCTGGTAAGTTTCGCATCAACGGAGTTGATCTTGCGCCGATCGAGAAGACCGTTGAGTGGGGAAAGAAGATCATCGAACTGCGGGCCGATTCGACGGTCGAGTTGATTCGCAAATCGATCAAACGGTAGCCGCGGTAGCGGCTCTTGATCAGACCGATCGGTCTGATCCGTCGGATCGGTCTGATTCCTTACATCGCGCTCTAATCTACTGGAAAAAAGATTGACATTCGCTGGAAGATGCGAGATGCTCACCGCGTCTTCTCCATTGTCCGGCTGGAATCTTCCAGGATCGGAGACGAGTGAATGGTTATTCGCCATTTGGTCGAGGTGTTGGTTCGCAATGTGCGGCTCAAAGAGACGTCGCACTGCCATGCACGGGAGTCGTTTTCCATTGGCCATCTTTTCGGTTACCTCCTAAAGCCGAGCGCCGAGCAATCGCTAACATGTGCCTCGCGTTCGAGTAACCGGATGCAAGACTCGATTCAAGCTTTCGTTCTTTTTTTTCTTCAAAGATTCTTCAAAGGTGAGGAGTGCACAACATGAAGCGAAAGAGTCAAGGTTTTACGCTCGTGGAGTTGCTGGTCGTCATCGCCATCATTGGAATTCTAGTCGCACTGTTGTTGCCCGCTGTCCAGGCTGCACGAGAAGCCGCCCGCAGAATGCAATGCAGCAATAATCTCAAGCAAATCGGATTGGCACTGCACAACTATCACGACACATTCAAGACGTTTCCGATGGGTTACCTGTACATTAATAGCCCGCCATCTCCACCTCCTCTTCCCCCTCAACCAAATACGGAGACCTGGGGGTGGTCTGCTTTCATCCTTCCCTACATTGAACAGGGTCCGTTGCACGAAAGGCTTGGCGTAAATACCCGCACGTTGTACGCAGCGCTGACAACAGGGGCCACATTTATGCCGTTAATGCAGGCGCAACTCAAAGGATACATGTGCCCGTCGGATACTGGATTCAATCAAGGAGGTTTGATACACAACAACCGGAATTTCAACGGCGGGAATGGCGCAGCAGCTGGTGGATTCGCACAACCCGTCTTGGTTGGAGTGAGCAACTACATGGGAAACGCGGGACATCGCAGCGTCGCTGCGGACACTGTGAACACAGGTGTTTTAAATGGTGAAAAGGCGATCCGAATTGCGGATATCATTGACGGAACGAGCAACACAATCGCCGTCGGTGAACGTGAAACCCGGGACTGCCGATCTGGTACCTGGCTGGGAGTGCGAAATCCGAATGGCGGTAATACACGCGGAGTTTGGGTCGTCGTCGCTAACTCCGGCCCGAAGATCAATCAAGATCCGGTGGCGATTCCTTGGGATACTGCGAGCGCGCTCCCTTCGACACCTCCCGGATGTGGCGAGGGCTTCTCCAGCTATCATCCGGGCGGAGTCCAAATCCTCTTGTGTGACGGGTCCGCGCGCTTCCTTTCGGAGACGATGAACCACAATTGGGTCTTCACGACCAACAACGCCACCCCGGCAAACTCAATGAACGCGGCTAACGGGACATTCCAGCGGATGATGACCCGCGATGACGGCCTCACGTTTACAAACGAGTAGGCGCTCCTATTTATTGAAACCGACGGTCTCCTCGGGATGGCAGCCGTTCGTACATTTTTTGAGCTTCAAAGTTGACCCGGAGGTTGCGTTGTGGGACATCGTCTTCAATTCTTGTTACTGAACACCCTGTTCGTTCTGAGCACGACATGCTTATGCGGCTGTAGCGGAGATTCCAATGTCGGTGCCGTATCCGGAAAAGTGACCTTGGACGGCAGTCCGGTGAGTGACGCCCTGATTTCGTTTTCGCCGAACAAAGGAGGCTCTCCATCGATGGCCCGAACCGACGCCAGCGGAGAATACTCCCTCCAGTACACGCGTGAGGCGCCGGGCGCGGAGATCGGTGAACACACCGTCAAGATCACCACCTACCAGCCCGCGATTCCAGATTCCGAACCGCCGCGGGTGGAGGTCCCTGAAAAGATCCCGCTGAAGTACAACTACAAAACGGAGTTGATCAAGGAAGTCAAATCCGGTTCGAATACCATTGATTTCGAATTGAAGTTATCGGATGGGCCCGTTGTGCAGCCGAAGGAATTGGAAAAGCTCGAAGCCCAACGCGAATTGCAGCGCCAGCGTGATTGCTGATTCAACTGCGCAACTAAGGCGTCTCAATGATCTCGCGTAGGAGCATCCGGCCAAAAATGGCAGGTTTGGGATGCTCATTTCGGGTCGTTCTTGGACTGCGGCGCCGGGCAATTGCCGTGGATCGTGCAATCTGGCACCATAGTCGCGGCTTCGTGGTCCAATCAAACCAAAACCGTTCACCGACAACGCGAGTTCCCTATGTCTGCGTACTTTACTGAAGTTGCCAAGATTCGTTACGAAGGTCCGCAGTCCAAGAACCCGCTGGCGTTTCGCTGGTACAACCCGGCTGAACGGGTCGAAGGCAAGACGATGCACGACCACCTGCGGTTCAGCGTGGTGTATTGGCACACGTTCCGCGGTACGGGGAGCGATCCGTTCGGTTCAGCCACGATG
>CAZFLF010000652.1:0-4682 GCA_964519825.1 uncultured Pirellulaceae bacterium
CGGGCGAACATCGAGTTTCCCGGTCTGATCAAGGTCGCTTGCTGTATCGCCCGGGCTGGACGTGTGGGATGTGCGAGTTTCGGGAGAGTCACTGCTGCATCCCGCAGAGCTAGTCCATTTCAATCGGTCGACGTGGCCGAATAGGACAACCAAACGCTTTCCGGCTCGTTAGAGCTTGAGAGCGTTTTTTTTAGCCATTGGACGCCAAGAGCTGCTGTTCGTAGCCGACGCTTTGGCATTTACGCGAGTCGTACCACGAGGAACACCAGACTCAATCTTGGAAGGTCGGACTTCGCAACGTCTCTTGCGTTTGTTCATCACGGCAAGGACAGCAGAGAAACAGTATTCGGTTCGTAGCACTCGGTGTTCAGTCCCAGACCGGAAGTTGCGACGATTCTTCCGTTTCTAATCCAAGCCGTTTCTCCTTTTCCATGCAATTTGCCCAAGAACTCGGGGACTTCGTACAAATCGGGCGAACCATCCACATCGACAACAACCAGTTCAAGTTCACCGCCTTGGTCCAAGCGGGCGACTACTTCCGTGAGCTTAGCGAATGCCGTAATTGACGGACCACTCCAGAACGCCATCAGGAAGAGAATGCCGCGATCAATTGAATTGATCACGCCTGCATCTGCTTCGGGCCGGTAGTCAACTCGCTCAATGGGCAGCTTCGAGTATTTGCCAAGGCTGCGGAGTCCTTCTGGGTTTCCTTTCACGTCTTGTTCTCCCGGCGAACGATTGCTCACGGCGGCTTTCATCGCCCGCATCGACTCCCTCGCAAACTGTTTTTGCTTGTGCCGCACATACGGATAAGCGAATCGTGAGAACAACTGGTTGGGCCGGGAGAAGGCAAAGATGTCATACCAAACGGAATCCTACTCTTGGTGCCACTCAACTTGAAATCGCTCTTCCCCTGATTCGGCGTGTTCCGGCAGCGTGCCATAGGCAAAGGCAAATCTGCGAACCGGTTCTACTTCGTCGATCACGTACACGACTCGACACACATTCAGAACCCAGAGCCCCAGCGCACGGGCCAGCACGCCGACCGTTTGATCAGGCACAGGGCCTACGTCTGGCCGGTGAAGCTCGATCCAGTCAAACCGGTAATGCTGCCATTGGCTCAATGCTCGTTTAGCGAGATCAAAGGTGGCTTGGCCCGATCCCAGAGAAATGCGGTTGTGGTCAATAACAAACCCTGGTGGGTGGTCTCCATTTCTTGTTGCACCAACCGATGGATACGTGAATTTGAGCCGAGACTGCGCCTTGATGAATTCGCTGATTCGTTCATCGCTCGGCTTGCCAGATTCGCTAGAAAGGAATGTTGCCGTTCGAACTAATCGTCACCCCGTGCCTCGGCCTCACCCTTGGCTTGCAATTTCCTTCCGTCCAGCGACCCGGCATAGTACTGCAGAGCTTCACCGTGCAGGCCGCGGGGATTCTATTACTATCCGCACGCAGGGAGTTCAACTTGTTTTTGTGAAATAAGTTACAGTTACTAGCGTCGACAGTATTGTAACACATAACTTTACAAATTCAATGATATTTCACTTATCTGTATTGACTTTGTAAAACAAGAGCCGATGATGTAATAGCTCATGACAAACTGCACAGCGGAACTATTTTATGGCAGAAAATGAATCTCTAGACCTCGGCGGAGCCTATGCCAAACGGTGGGATGTCCCCTTTGGTTTCGTGAGCAAAGGTGCGTCCTCTAAGGAAGTGGTCCGCAAAGTCGAAAGTGCGCTGTACTCCGGTCTTCGCAAAACGGTCAAGCAATTGCAGCAGGAGTACGGCGTCTCGTTGTCCGACTTACTGGACCGGCTCTCACGATCACGTCGTAGGTCTACGTGCTGGGACTCATTTTCGAATCGACCTCGACGCCGTAAACAACTTCTGTCTCTTCGACCTTCAACGTGGCCAATCGCAGAAAGGAGTGATCGACCTGCTGGCACGATACCGAGACGAATGGACGGCCATCGCCTCACATGCTCAACGGAATGGAAACGCATGGGCGAAGTGGCTCGCCCGGCAACAACCGCAAGAGCGACATGATCAAGGAGTGACCTATGTCTCAGCCTGACAATATTGATCCACGCATTTTGGGGCAACGCATCGCCGAAGCTCGCAAGGCCCGTGGCAAGACGCAGGAGGAAGTTGCTGATTTTCTCGGATACAGCCGTCCCACGTACATCGCCATCGAGAAGGGCGAACGACTAGCCAAGTCCGATGAGATCATCAAGATCGCTGCCTTTCTGGGACGGAAGGTTCACGATCTCGTGCGCCCCACTGAACCGATTATTGATCTTCAGCCGCACTTGCGAGCCGTCGCTGAGAAGATGAAAGGGACCGACGCAGAGGCTCTGAACAACGCCATCGACGAGCTTCAACGTTTGGCCGAAGATTACTTGGAGTTGGAGCGCATGATGAACGCTCCGCTCCGCTTCAACTACCCGCCCGAAGTCACTCTCAACGCCCGAATTGATCCGGCAGAATTTGCCGAAGGAGAGGCGTTGCGAGAACGGCGGCGACTTGGGCTCGGCGATCAACCGACCATCAACCTCCGGGCCATGCTGGAGTGGAATGTGGGGCTGCGGATCTTCTATTGGGATCTCCCGTCGTCCATCGCTGGAATGTATGCCTACACCACGGACCTCGGTTGCTGCATCCTCGTTAATCGCAAACATCCCGCTGAGCGGCGGCGGGTCACGATGCTCCACGAATATGGCCATCTCTTGGTGGACCGCTTTAAGCCGGGGATCGACTATCTCACCACGCCGGGCCGAAAGCCAATCAACGAACGCTTCGCCGAGGCGTTCGGCCTTTGCTTCCTGATGCCCGCCACGAGTGTCCAGCAGCGGTTTCACGACATCGTGAGTACGACGAATGACTTTCAAGTGGCAGACCTGCGCCGTTTGAGCCACTTGTATTTCGTCTCCGTCGAAGCGATGGCATTGCGACTAGAGCAACTGGGGCTGATCTCCAAGGGAAGCTGGCAATTCCTCAAAGAATCGAAGTTCGCTCCTAAGCAAGCGTCGGAAATGCTCGGTCTGCGGCCTCAGCCAATCAACGATGAACCGTTCCCAGAACGGTATCAGTTTCTCGCCGTGAGCGCCTATGAGCGGGGCGAAATTGGCGACAGCGATTTGGCTTATTATCTGCGGTGCGACCTCGTGACCGCACGAGAGATCGTCTCCAACACGCTCACCAGTCGGGAAGTGGTTGAAGGAACTGGCGAAGAGCGTGATGTGCGATTGGATTTTCGCAAGTCACTCCTCATCGAATCTTCGTGACTTTCGCCAGGATGTGAGATGGCCGCCGCAATCATTGATACGTGTTGCCTGATTGACCTTCTTGCTTCAGGACATGCAGAGGGCGTGTTACGGGCGTGCGGCCATGCGTGGCATTTGTCGGTCGCTGTGCAGAGCGAAGTCCAGTTCATCCGCCACTTAGATCCAGCAAATTCGACCAAGTTCATTTTGGTGCCGGTCGATTTGACCGCATTAATTTCGGCGGGTGTGCTCACAGTGTGTCAGCCCGACGTTCAAGCCGAGTTGGATCTCTTCGTTCAGTACGCCACGCAGTTTCGCTCAGATGGGGAAGCGATGTGCTTGGCGTTGGCTGAGTCCCGTGGATGGATCGTCGCCACCGACGACAAGAAAGCGATCCGCATCGGCCAGCAAGTCCGGTTAACTGTCCTCTCATCTCCACAACTCCTTAAGATGTGGGCCGAAATTACTCAACCAGATCAGCCGACGCTCGTGAAGGCACTCAAGGATATCGAGCTATTTGCCCAGTTCCGTCCGAACTCGGCGATGCCAGACTGCCAGTGGTGGCTAGATCAACTCTCCAAATCATGACCACGGCTCAAAGGTCGGCGAATGGATCATCCGAAGGAGTTTTTTATGTCATTGGTTGACGAAAACCCTTCTCGGCTCATGCAGAACGCTGCGAATGGCCACCGGGTCATCGAACCGAGCGCAGAAGACTTCGGCGGCAATTGGCTGTGGAAGGCACTCGCTGAACTTCAGATTCTCGATGGCATCCATGTTGGGGACTGGCACAACAGCCTCGGCTGAAAGTGCGCCGAGTTGCTCCTCGATTTCGTTGAGAGTGCAAGGGGTTGGGAAGCGAATGGCTAGATTGTCTGAACGGATACCTGTTGGTGCTCGAAGGTATTCCACCAAGAGGGCATTCACGGCTCCCCCACCGAAGGTCCACCAGTGAATCTCACCCGATGGGTGTCGCACGACACTGGTTGTTTCAAGGTCCACCCACGGATGTTCATTGCGAAGCTCGGTCATCTGGGCCGTGGCACGTTGAGACCAGCCGGACTCGCCCTCGTTTCCAGCAAGGACTCGACGGACGCTTTGGCACACTCGGTAACTGAGGAACTGGCCTTCGCCCAGCCAGCGAGATCGGCCTCGCTGCTCGGAAGGCTCGACATGGGCGATTCGCCGTTTCCAGTCCAAGTGATGCGTCAGCCAGCTTCGACCGGCCAGCACCAGTATGGCCGGGCCTTCCTTCTGGTTGTAGAACGTCGATTCATGGACGGAGCCGAGTTCCTTCTGACCATTCAGCACCTTGAAGAGCGGAGGCGACGTGAAGACCGACAGAAGCTCCATGAAATTCTGTCTGCCGTACTGAGCCTCGCCCTCGGGACCGAAGGAGAGCAGGCCGTTGTC
>CAZFLF010000653.1:0-4681 GCA_964519825.1 uncultured Pirellulaceae bacterium
CAGCGGCATTGCCCGCCGCGAAAGCCCAGATGGAGTCAGAGATCACCGCCGCAAAGGCCGCAGCGGACCAGGTCGAAGCCGATTTTCGTCGCATCGAATCGCAAATAAGACAGCAGGACGTCGAGGTCGCCTATCGGCAAGAAGAGCGCAACCGCGTCCAAATGCTGGTCGTCTCTGCCGAGCGGGCGGTGTCAGATCAACGCCAGTCGCTCGATGAATCCCAACGCCAGGCGTTTGATTGGCAGAAAGAGGTTCTGGCCGCCGAGTCAGAACTGGAAGATCTCAAACGCGGCATCGGTCATCTGGAAAGCTCCGCGCCTGAGACCGCAATTATCGACCACCTGCCCACGCCGATGGCCAAGACCGTATTCGGTCACGAACTTCATCTGCGTTTGCATGGAGGACGCGTGGCCTATGTCCCATGGGATGACTTCATTGTGCGGCTCAAAGCAGACGCTCCGCAAAAAGTCGCCCGGCTGCGAGACCAATCGGAATATTCCGATACCATCGGTCCGATCGGCGGCTTTTGGATGCGATACACGCTCAGGCGCGAGGTGCAAGCGATGCCGGGAAAAAGTAGCGTCGCCGTGCAGCAATCGGTATCGCTGGAAAAGTTCGTTCTGCTGCCGGAATCGGAAGAGATGGGGGAACCGTTGGCAGATGCTCTTGCCAAAGGTTCGCAACTCGAAGCCCTGTTGGCCAATCATCGACCGGCTGCGACGACGATCACGGTCTGGACCTATCCCGATAGCTTCGACGAATTTCGCCAACTCAAGCGGGCGCTGTATGATCGCGGGTACGTCACCGCCGCCCGTCCACTCCCCGCCGACCATCCCATCGGCGGCTCTCCCGACGGCACCAGATCCGCAGCACAATAGGCGGACCGCACTAACGGTCGACTGCTGCTCGTTCCGATAACGCTACGGCGAGACAAACCGCAACATGTTGCGCACCGGCTGACCTGGGACATAGACCTTAGGCTGCCCCAACAAGCCGCTGCCGACGTAGTTAAAAAGAGAGCATGTCGTCACAAGCGAACGACATGCTCTCGTAATGGTTGAAATTGTCGAGTGGTCGACGGCCGAGTTACAGCTGTGACTTGAGCGCGGCGACGGCAGCGTCGTAGTTGGGTTCATTCGCAACTTCTGTCACGGTTTCGGCGTAAATCACCTTGCCGTTAGCGTCCAGGACAAACACTCCGCGTGCCAGCAACTTGAGTTCCTCAATCAGCATGCCCCAGTTGCGGCCGAAGTTTCGGTCCTGGTAGTCGCTGCCGACTTTCATGTTCTTGATATCTTCTGCGCCACAGAAGCGATTCATGGCGAACGGCAGGTCCAGGCTGACGGTCACGGCGTTGACTTTGTCCCCTAGTTTAGCCAGTTGCTGATTGAAGTTTTTCGTTTGCTTCTGACATACGGGCGTGTCGAGCGATGGGACAACGCTGATAAAGGTAGGCTTCCCGCGCAAGTCGCTCGGCTTGATCGTTTTCAAACCGCCTTCGAAGTAATGAATCGTGAAATCGGGCGCCGGCTGGCCGACCTTTACCGCGTCACCGGCCAGAGTCATCGGGGTTCCCTTAAACGTAACAGCACCTGATCGAGACATGACATCCTCCGCATGCGTGCAATAAAATGTTCGGTTACTCGCCCATCCGGTGGTTTACTCTTGGGACGAACGGGGCGCTACGATCGGCCGACCCAAAGGATCCGATTGTCGCGGTTTCGTTCACGGAGAAAAACCACCAGCCGGGCGTAGTATCGCGGCAGGCGGAGGGACCAGCAAGGGGCGGGCGGTTCTCCGTCAGGACTCGGGAGGTCGGGGCAAAGCGCAGCGGTGCCCTGGAAAATCGTGCGTCTGGGGCTTCGCATGCTCAGCCGCCAGCCACCCATTGTTTTGCAACGGAATCACAGCCGGGGGAGAATCTCTGTCAGGCCAAAACGACCAATCGGTTTTCGATCCCTTGCACGCCAGCTACGCGCCGCAAGGCCTCTTGTGCCATTTGCTTTTGAAAATACGTACCGACTGTTCCGTGCAGCACGACACGCCCTTCCTCGGTCTCAATCCTTACTTTGCGGCCCAATAGATACGGGCTTCCGAGGACAGCGACCTCGACTCGTTCAGTGAAGTTGGGTTCCAACTCGGACATGAATGCACCCTGCCGAAAAAATACAAAAACGCCGGGTTGGTTACCGGCGTGGGCGTAGATTGGCCCATGTGACTAGAAGAGTATCGGGCAGGTATTGCGGTTAGGTAGACTTTGCCTGGTGTACTTTCTGCGGAACCGCCGCATTGCGGATCGGTTTCATCGGCTGTACGGGAATTACCAGCGACTCAGGCTCTGACTGCCGTGGTACGATGGCCTTCCAAGGCCGTCCCGGGCGGGTTTGCGAAAACGAGCAACGGCGTGGAAGGCCATCGTACTAGTCTCAAACCCAATGAATTTCCACACGAGGAGTGACGAATGCGTCGCAGCAGTTTGTTCGTTGGCCTGATCGCCATCCTATTGTGTTCCCGGTCCCAGGCTGCGGATTGGGCACAGTTTCGCGGCCCAGACGGCAACGCGGTCAGCACTGAGGTCGGGTTACCGACGAAGTGGTCGTCGAAAGAAAACGTCGCCTGGCGACTGGAGTTGCCCGGGCTAGGCACGAGCAGCCCGATCGTGGTCGGGACCAAGGTTTTCGTTACCTGCTATTCCGGTTATGCCGAATCGGTCGACAAGCCGGGTGATAGCGCCAAACTGATGCGCCATGTCGTGTGTGTCGACCGGTTGAGCGGCAAGATGCAATGGAAGAAAGACATCGCACCCAGTTTGCCGGAGTCGGATTACGAAGGGAGCAACTCAACCTGGCACGGTTATAGTTCCAGCACCCCGGTTTCCGATGGCCGTCATCTGTACGTGTTCTTGGGAAAGACCGGCGTGTTCTGTTTTGCACTCGACGGAAAACAGGTCTGGCATACGAGAGTCGGCGACGGAGTCAACAAATGGGGGTCGTCAAACTCACCCGTCCTGTTTCAGGGTCTCGTTATCGTCAATGCCAGTGTGGAAAGCGGCGAGATGGTGGCTCTCGACAAGACAACAGGCGCGGAAAAATGGCGAACCAAGGGAATTCGCGGTTCGTGGAACACGCCCGCGCTCGTGCGACCCGCCGAGGGGGTAACGGAGCTTGTCGTCAGCATGCCGAACAAGGTGCTCGGACTTGATCCGGCAACAGGAAAGGAGTTGTGGCACTGCGAAGGGATTCCGGATCAAGGGTATATTTGCCCGAGCATCATTTCTCACGGGGGAATTATGTACGTCATTGGCGGCCGGCCGAACGCGGCTATCGCAATCCGTGCGGGTGGGCGCGGCGACGTGACGCAATCCCATGTGATTTGGCGAAAGAACATTGGCAGCAAAGTCACGTCGCCCGTTTATCACGACGGTTACTTGTATTGGGTTCACGACGGGCTGGGATCGGTCACCTGTATCAATGCGTCCACGGGCGAAGTGGTCTTTCAGGAGCGGTTAGAGCCACGGCCGGGCGTCGTATACGCGTCCGTCGTAGTGGGTGACGGCAAGTTGTACTGTCCATCCCAACACGCCGGCGTGTTCGTGTTGGCAGCCAAACCGGCTTTCGAGTTGTTGGCTCACAATGTGTTTGAAGATGACGACCATCGTATGAATGCGTCAGTAGCGATCCAGGACGGACAGATTCTGCTGCGAAACGACAAGTATCTCTATTGCATTGGCCAGCGACGAAACTCTGCTGGGCTGTCGGCCCGATGAGTCCCGAGACCCAGTTGGGTTGCGTGATGGCGGTGATGTTTTTTGCCGCCCTCACGCGATCCACATTCGGCTTCGGCGAAGCGCTGGTGGCCGTGCCGCTGCTCTCCCTGGTGTTGAAAGTCGAAACCGCCTCGGCACTCGTCGCAATCAGCGCCGTCTGCAACAGCCTGATCATCATGGCTACGGGACGTAACGCGACGGACTGGCGTGGCGCAGGGTGGCTGATTGTGTCTTCGCTGGCAGGTATACCGGTAGGGGTCTACGTTCTCACTCACGTGCCGGAGAATCTGGTCAAGCGATTGCTCGCCGCCGTGATCATCACTTTCGCTTTATTCAGCCTGTCCCGGCAACGCAAGTGGCGACTGTCGAGCGACTATTGGGCCGTCCCGTTTGGCTTTCTGGGAGGAATTCTTGGTGGCGCGTACAACACGTCCGGTCCACCGCTCGTGATCTTCGGTACCCTGCGCGGCTGGACACCCGAACAATTTCGCGCGACGTTGCAGGGAGTTTTTCTTACGAATGCTGCGGTGGTGCTGTTGATGCATTACGGCGCCGGACTCTGGTCGGCCGACGTACTGCGGTATCTATGGTGGGTACTGCCGTTGCTCGTGATCGCAGCTCCGCTGGGGTATTTGCTCAACCGCAGCATTCACCCGGAGCATTTTCAGCGGTGGCTTTACGGGCTCCTCTTGGCGCTGGGAGTCATGCTCGTCTGGTCGACGGTGTGAGCTGAATCGGTGGCTGGTGGCTACCACACTCTGCCGACGATAAGATCGAATTTCGTTGCCCACTGCGTCGAGTCCAACCAAGGCGGATCACATGGTTCAAGACCTGTCACAAATCCATCATTTGATCGGTGGCTTGTTTGAATTACCGCGCTCGCGCGATGACTGGGAGCGGTATCGGCTGACCGAC
>CAZFLF010000654.1:0-4659 GCA_964519825.1 uncultured Pirellulaceae bacterium
ACTTCTGGATGATAGTTCGTCACGTGATACTCGTAGGGTTCCTCAACGACTTGGTTACGCCACACGATGACAGGAATCTGCTCGGTCACAATGTCCGGCTTCCAGACTCGCTGAATTTGCTGCGTAACTCCCGGCACGCATCCGGCGTCATAGCCAACGTCGTAGCGATCGACACCTGCAAACGAACCACGACACGCACGACAAATTCCGCAGCCACCACCGGCGCGCAGCCACCGCCGATCAAATCCACATCCAGTTCCAGCACCACATCCAGCGTATTGAAGGGCATCGACCGCCACTTCATCCCAATGCCCTCGGTCACGGGTCACCACGCACATTTCTTGTACTTGGCGACAGACGGTCCGCGTGGCTGTTCGCAACTCTTGAGTTGGCACTTGAACGGTGACGTCTTGAACGACCTCGCGCCACGCAGGCACGCAAATCTGATATCTCTCGACGCGGGTCTCAACATGCGGCACCATCACCACACACATGTCGCGCACCTGTTTGATTTCGGGGATCATCTTTTGGACCGTGACCGTTCGTTCGCGCGTCTCGATTCGGCACTCCGTTACGTTGACGATCCGTCGTTCGGTCACCATCGTGGGGACCTGAATCGTCCGCTCCAGCAATTGGTAGCCACTCACGCAACCAACGGGGCCTTGGCCGACCGCTTGGCCAACACATGCTGGACAACTGCAGCCGCCAGCCTGAAGCTGACTGGCCGAGAAAGTGAAGGCCAAACTTAGCCATGCGGCGATCGCCGCATGGACGCGCTGCCCCGAAACAGTGAGTCTCATGCCGTAACTCCTCACAAACTCAAGGGAAAATCATCGTTACCAAGTGCTGTGTCCAACGCTGAAGCCCACGGCGAACGTCGTAAACTGCAGAACAGAGACAATATAGTCCGATCGAATTGATTGGGAAGAATTCGCAAAGCAATGTGTCGCTGAGCAAGCTCGACGCCAGCGAGCAAGAATTCCCCTCGGACAACTATTTTCCGCGCAAACCGCGGATTGAAGTCGGCTCAATACCCTCGATCTATGACGGGATGAGCGTTACGGGTTGGTTACGGCAGGGGGCAGAGGTGGGGAGGTGGCAAACGGATGAATGCCGTAAATCAGTTCGTATAACTGCACCGCGGTTTCAAATCCTCCCCAAGCCAGCGCGATACAGCCAATGATCAATCCGAGACTGGCAATCCCGCGGTGCGGGCCGAAAAGTCCCCAAATGCCGAAGCCAATCACGAATAGCGCGAGGCAGACCGTCGCAACGGGGACTGCGAAAGAAAGTCCGAGTGCAATGATCCCGAGAACCACCGAGGTAAACGAAGCAAACTTTGCGGCAAACTGTGACTCGAAGGTGCGCGGGGCTCGCGGGCGAGGTGCCTCGGGTGGAACAGGTGGAGGAACCGGACCGGCGACGTGCAGCGTGGTAGTGTTGGCAACGAATGGTGATCCGCGCCGCATTTCACCAAGGACAGGCGGAACCGTCGAATCGGTCAGCACGGCAGCCTCCAGCGAGGCATCTAGTGGACCCGAAATCGGACTGCGCCGAATGGGTGGAACATCCTGCGGACCGGAATGTGCGACGAGCGGTTTCCCACACTTCCAGCAACGGTTCACTGCTCCCATCAACTCTTCGCCGCAATGTGAACAAACGACAGCCATACCGCTGACTCGATTTGCTGATTCCGGGAACTACCACAGAGAGATATAGCAATCGCCATTCGGCTTGTCAGCCCGGCAGCTGCATGACCCATCGGGGACGAGTGCCCCGGCGCGCGCTTTTTCGTGACCTACAGTTGGAGGGCGAATCCCCAAACTTAGTCCGATTCTTCCAACAGTGATGGTTGTACGGCATATGAAACGACGACTATGGTTCTTGGCGGCATTCTTGGTGGTAGTGCTTTCCGGTTGCAATCGGGCGCAGGTGGCCGATCTCATTTTAGCTGTTGCGTATCATCCCAGATTTGATCGGTCTCACGGAGATTCCGCGAAGAAAACGGCCACCGCGACGACAACGAATTCCGCCAATCAATCGTTTGAACAATTGCTGGCCGCGATGCTGGAAATGAACGAGATCCGGCTAACGGCTCGGGCCGGGCAGGTCGACGGCGAGCGAATCACGGGGATCATCGACCGAATCCATGCCTCCAGTGAGGAACTGGCCGATTCGAGTGAACTGACGGCTGCGGAACGTCGGCAGTTACGTGAAGCCGAATTGGCGGCATTGAAATCAGCCGCGGAACTTGCGCCGGCTCAATTCAGGCAACTGTACGATGACTTCAGCCGAACGCATTTTCAGCACGATTCGGCGGCGGTCGACGGTGCGGAAGCCTCCGCGCTGCGCATCCTCGACGAATACCTGACGGCCAATGCGTTGCCGCCGACCGCACGCTATGCGCTGACTCTGCACACGTTGTCTTATCCGAGTTGTTCGATGAACGTGCAACTCTTCAGCACGATGGCGGAGCGATTGGCGAACGAAAAGCACCTGGCGGCTTCGATCCAGATTGCCACCGATGGGACAAAGCTCTGCTCACACTTGCCAGGAGTGCAAAAGCTCCAAGGTCAGATAGATCGCATTTTCGCGGAGCAGCCCGCAGCCCCGGGACTTCCCTTTCGGCTTTCGGGCCCGACTACTGACGGCCGAATGGTCAATGTCGCGGATTTGCGCGGCAAAGTCCTCGTCGTGACCTTTTGGGCGACCTGGTGTCCCGATTGCCCCAACGAAGTTCGTGCGTTGCAAAGGCTCCAGGATTCCTATCGCCAGGACGGTGTCGAATTCATCGGCGTCAGTCTCGACGAGAATCACGAAGAGTTCTCCAGGTACCTGCAAGATAACGGCATCACCTGGCCGCAGATCTTCGTTGCGAAGAAGGGGCAGACCCGCTGGAACAATCCACTGGTGCGATACTACCGCGTAACCAAAATCCCGTTCACCTTGATCGTTGATAAACAGGGAGTGATCGCGGAAAGCGGCATCCGCGGCGAGGCGAACATTGAAAACGCCATTCTGGACCAGTTGGCACGGTAGTCATTTTGTGACCCGCATGCCGTACGTGCGTCCGCGCCAGCGAAAGCTACCTTTGACGACGTACAGGTAGATCGCGCGGAAGCATGAGCAGGCAAACTGGATGGACATGGCTGGAAAAGCCAGCGCCTTGAACGCGCTGAACGAATTTGAACTGCGACTCAACAGCAGTGCCCCGTAGTGAATCGCCAGGGTCATGAAGGAGAGGGCTGCGATGATCGGGCGACCATGCCACAGACCGTCTATCAATCCGGCAATCAGAATGCCGTACATGATCAGTGGCGCGACCGCAAGCAATGGGGCGGCCCAAACGCAATGTTGTACCAATCCAAGCAAATGTTTGGTTACGCCCCAAAACGCATGACGGTTTCCCTTGAAAAAACGCACTCGCATCAAGTCGGGAGCTGAACGCAGCCCGACAACAAATCCGTGCTCCTTAAATTTGCGAGCTAGTCCCACGTCGTCGAGAATCTCGGTTTTTAATGACTCGAATCCGCCGAGCGCCTGAATGACAGATGTTCGCACCAGGATAAAGGCTCCCACTGCCAGCGCGTGTCGCGAGCGAGGATCCACCACGGATGGTGACAGCAACAAAGCCGTACCTCCGACGTAAATCGGCACAAGCATCGTTTCGCAGAACGAAACGAATTGGAACTGCGGGTAGATGCTCAGGAGATCCAGCTTGTGGGCCTCAAGTTCCGCGGTCCCAGTGGAGATGCATGACGGTTGAAAGATTACGTCGGCGTCCGTGAGCAAAACGAATTCCGTGGCAACATAGTCCAGCGCGGACTGCATGGCGTTGTGCTTTCCGAGCCATCCTGATCGCAGTGGCGGGTCATGAATCACTGTGACGCGCGAATCGGCAGCGACAAATCCGTCGGCAATACGACCGGTGTCGTCTTCGGAATGATCGTTCACGACGATGATCTTCAGGTCGGTTTTCTCCTGACGGAGCAGCGAATGAAGGCAATCGGCAATGTCCGCTTGTTCGTTGCGGGCTGGCACGATCACGGTCACCGCATAGTCTCGGTTTGGAAGAGGGCGCTTTGCCGGAGGCCAGTGCAGCCACTTCATGTTGCGCAGCAGAAGCACCAGTGCGACGATGTGGAACACAAACACAACTGCAACGGCGAATAAAAGAACGTTTGACATGACGCTCGGCACTGTTTCAAAACCGTACGATGGCCTTCCAAGGCCGTCGTCGATATCGCTGATCGGACCTCGACGGCCTTGGAAGGCCATCGTACACAAGCCGTCTGTAAGTAACTGTCAACTCGGTGGACGTGAACTCGATCGTCGGAGAAATTCCTCGACCAGCGATACAATTCGTTCGTGGGCGTCTTCCACCACGTAGTGACCCGCGTCTTCCAGCCGGTGGACTTCTGCCTGTGGGAAAGACTTCAGGAGGCGATCCAGGCACGCCGGCGTGAAGCACCAGTCGCGCATACCCCAAATCATCTGAATCGGGCGATTCGCCAGCAAGGGCAACCCCGCTTCGATCTCGGCGAGCATCTGCCAGGTGGGATGGCGCGGCGTGAACGGTATATCAGCCACGAATCGGTGAATCGCGACTCGGTTGGCCCAGCTATCATAGGGCGCGAGCAGGACGGCTCGCACGGCAGG
>CAZFLF010000655.1:0-4658 GCA_964519825.1 uncultured Pirellulaceae bacterium
AAACTCGTGAACTTGAGGGACTTGGCCACGGGTGATTTAAAGTTCAGTACGACGAACGGTGGTCGGGGGGCTCGCCGTGTTGGTTTTACTCAGGACGGGAGATTCTTCTACTTCGCGTCCTGGTCAGGCCAGACTCGGATTTACGAGACAGCGACGAAGGCGTTGTGGTTCAAGCCGAGCGGTGGCATCAATTGCGCCGCGATTACTTCGGATAATCGCTGGCTGGCGACCTCCGGCTCGAATAACACGGCTTACGTGTTTGCGATTGAGTTGGAACCGCAAACGGCAGCACAAACAGAACAGATGCGTCAGCTGATCAGCCGCTTTGGCAGCGACGACTACAGCGTCCGGGAAGCGGCCTCTGCCGAGATTCTCAAAATCGGCGCGCTCTCCCCACTGATTCGCAGCGCTATGACTTCTCCCGAGGCTGAAGTGCGCGTGCGTACGCGTAGCCTGTTTCAGCAGATTCTCTCGCCAGCTCCATTCGTCCAGCTTCGCGGCCAAGCTGGCGACGTGGAAGTGGTCTGCTTTTCACCGGATAATAAGTTATTGGCTTCCGGTTGCCGTGGAGGTGCCGTCCGGGTGTGGAGCGTTCCTGAATTTGAAGTAGTTAAAACACTGCACTCGGTCTCCTTTCCATCCTTGGATGAATAGGCGCTCTCCAAAATTGAGTCCCCGATCGCCCCCCTCAAATCCCCTCGACATAGTGACCAATATTCCGGTCGGGGTTTATTGAACCATCGGTGGTAAAAACAGGGCAGCAGTCATCGAACCGGCACGATTTTGTTACCCATCATCTTTTTACCTTTCGGATGCAGCGTCAGACGGGCAGCTTTTCTCTTCCGCCTACTCTAAGATGCCGAGGCGACAGAATATTCCAAGCCGGCAAGGATCGAGCGTCAAGTTTTCGGTCTTGCCTCTCTGGGGATACCCCAGGGGATCGTGAAGGACTAGCATTTCGTCGCGTGAGCGGTAATGCGCTCCACGCATCTCTGCTCACGCTGGACTGGACTCGTTGGAATATTCTGTCGCCTTTTTCCGATGTACTCGCACGCGACCATTGCTCATGCGCTCGCCATGGCCTTTCTTGGCGGCCCCCTCGAAGTTGACGAGCTGGTGATACGTGGTGGTCGGGTGCTGGGAAAGCGTTGGCGTTGGCTTCGCCCGCTTGCTCGCCGTATCTGTAATGCCTTCGGTGGTCGGCCTCGACCTCGGAAGATCGAGGTCATGAGCATTATCCTGCGCGATGCCCCTTTTGCGCGAGCCTGCCGGAAGCAAAAGCTCCGTTTGGAAAACTTGCTGGCATCTCCGCCGGTGATGTGCCCAGTCCCTGCTGCCGAAACTTGGACCCTTCCATCCCTATGTTCGGTCGACGCCCTAGCGGAATGGCTTGGTGTCAGCGTCGGAGACTTAGAGTGGTTTGCGGACCTGCGAACTCTCGAATTCAAGCAAAATCCGGGTCGCCTGAGGCATTACAACTATCGTGTGCTGGCCAAGCGATTTGGCCGGATACGACTGGTGGAAGCGCCCAAGCCGCGCCTGAAAGCAATTCAACGTCGCATCTTAACCGGCATCCTCGACAACATCCCGCTTCACGATGCAGTTCACGGCTTTCGACGAGCCCATTCGATCATGACCTTTGCTGCGCCGCACGTTGGCAAACGAGTCGTCTTACGGATCGATCTGCAAGATTTCTTCCCGTCAATCTCAGCGGCCAGGATTCAGGCTCTCTTTCGTACGATCGGATATCCCGAATCGGTTGCTGATCTGCTGGCTGGTCTTTGCACCAACACAACCCCTCTGGATGTCTGGGAGGGTGATTGTCTCGGAGAGTTCGGCAACCAAATACGCAATGCAAGCCTCCTTTATTCGCGGCCCCACTTACCCCAGGGCGCACCCACGTCGCCAGCGCTGGCGAATCTGTGCGCCTATCGGACCGATTGCAGGCTAACAGGCTTGGCAGGTTCCGCTGGCGCCGTTTACACGCGTTACGCCGACGACCTTGCATTCTCGGGAGACGGTGACTTTGAGCGAGTTGTTAAGCGATTCAGCTTACATGTATGTGCGACTCTCTTGGAGGAAGGCTTTACGGCACATTACCGGAAGACCCGCATTATGAAGCGAGGGGTGCGGCAACATCTGACCGGAATCGTCGTGAATGAACGGCTGAATGTTGTCAGGTCGGACTACGATCGCTTGAAGGCCACGTTAACGAATTGCGTTCGAATGGGCCCTGAGAGTCAAAATCGAATGGGAAACGAATTCTTTCGGGCTCATCTCGAGGGTCGTATAACCTTCGTGGAGATGATTAACCCAACAAGAGGTCGCCGGCTTCGTGAATTGTTTCTCGACATCAAGTGGTAGACCGACAGAATATCCTGGATGCCAATGCGGCGATTGCCCTACGAGCAAGTGTCCAAATCCCAACTGCCAGCGAGAATTCGATGTCCGGAGATGCCCTGATCAATCTCGGCATCTTGTCAGCAGTCTTCTAGAATTCAACTTGCGGTAAATTTGTGAGTGCGCAATAGGCTGCAAAATTGCCGCCTACCATGTGATACATTGAAATCATCCAAAAACAAGTTCGTCACATCCATCACGCGTAACCCTACTCACGAGCGAGGCTTCTGTTACTCTGGATGAATTCCCACAGTCAATTTTCGTTGCGCGAACTGCTGTTCGTCGTTCTGTTCGCAGGGCTTGGACTAGCGTCACTGCGTGCCGGTGGGGTCCTCGGCTCAATTACTGTCTTTCTGGCGATCGTGTTAACGATTTGCTTGGCGATAATGGCATTCGTTGGACGTGGTCAACTGCAAGCCTTCGCGATCGGGTACTTGATTCCGGTTGTCGCCTATGCGGCCATCGTACTTGCGGTTGGGAAAAGCGAGTTGGATCCCTACGAAGGGAAATTACCAACATCACAGCTTTTGAAACCAATGTTTCGAGCAATCGCTAAACAAACATGGATCAATGTTATGACGGGCGAGGTCGTGCCAGACTACGATCCGGCAAGTGTACCAAACCGCATGAGCGGTGGCGGAGGCGGTTTTTCTGGCTCTCAGATGGGACTATCCGAGTATCCCGACCGACCAACTTTCATGTCGCTCGGCCACATGATTATTGCAATCATGTTCGGCTACGCTGGCGGTAAATTCGGAGTTGCCGTCCATAGACGGCCGCAAGAGTCACGACGAAATAGCGCCGAACACGGATCGGCATAGGGGGACCTCCGAGCTGTTCCAAGTAACCACCGAAGCGACACACCGTTTTGTTAGCTCCCCAAGCCGGAGAATGTTATTTCCAGAATCGAGACCGGTACTGCCGTCAACCGAGAGGGCCTGAAACCGTGGAACTTTTGGCGCCCAAATTCGCTCGAACCGCGTCTTGTATTGTGACTCTTGTCGTCGGTGCGGCGCTGTTGATGGAGGTGAATGTCCTCAATCCGGCGGGGGGTGGTGGACGTTGGTTCATGTTCCTATGGGGCCCGGCGACAATCGTGTGGGCAGTTGGAGCCCTGAGAAATCACCCCATTCGGTCGACCCGTGAAGTCTTTGTCTTTGTTGCAACCGCGATCATCATCGGTGTGTTGCTTAACGTGGGTCTGGCTGGTGGAATGATTTTGCTGACCGGGGTGGGCGTTGGGATGCTATTTTCATCGTTCGGAACTCCAAAACGGGCGGCCAATGTGCCCAATCCATACCGGAACCATATAAGCCGGATTTTCATGGGAGTGTCAGGGATTACCATGCTTGCTCACGCATCACGCGTTGTGTTTTATTTTGCCAGCAGCCAAATGCTCTGATGCGGTAATAACGTTTGTGTGACGCAAGCACTAACGCATCACTTACCGGACGTGCCGATCATCGATGGCCGGTGATTGTCTTGTGTCACCGTCGGAATGGGTCTGTCAACATCGGCATCCATTCACATTGGCCGCTCACGGATTTTCACCGTCTTCAACCGTCACGATGTTGCAGGTCTCGGTTTGGTCATCGAAATCCAGCGCGACTCGACCAGCCTCAAGTTGCCGCAGCACATTTTCGACGCGCCGCTCAACGGACGAATAGTCCGTGCCGTCGCGGGTGACGAATTCCTGGACAACAGCTCGCAACGTCGTAGGCGACAGTTTCGTCTGTGGGATACGCATCGAAGTAGTTTACTGCACAACATAGAGTCGACCCCGCATAACTCTGTTACGCAGACGATGAATGCTGGGCGCTCAGTGTTTTCGGCGGTCCGATCAACCCGACGGTTTTGGACTGATCGATGGTGTAATTGGCCGGGGAAATACCAAAAGGAGTTGCAAATGCCCGATCAGCCGTCAAGCGGGTTGGGGAAGTTGGTTCAACTATCGGCAACTGAGCACTGGAATTCGCCTGCCGCGATGAATACGGTTGAGCACTGGCTCGTCGACGAACGACGCCAGCATGCGGGCCTCATACCAGCCGGTGTCCCAGAGAGCGGCGGCCAGTTCATGATTCCGGCCGAGGCGTTTGGCTAGCTGATGCATGGTGCCCACCGATACGCCAAACGCATTGTCCGCAGGGATGCCGTACCGCGCCATTCCGTCGCGAGTTCGTTTCGTAGCAAGGCGCTTCAGCGATGCAACGACGGCTTCGACCTCATTTGCCACGTCGACCCCCGTTCTCCTCGATCCG
>CAZFLF010000656.1:0-4652 GCA_964519825.1 uncultured Pirellulaceae bacterium
AACGATCCGTTTCGACCAACCCGGCTTGGTGTCCCAGAGGTGTCAGCCGGCGGTCGGCGTTGTCTTGCCGCAGTGAGAGGCGGAACTCGGCACGACTGGTGAACATGCGATACGGCTCGTCCACACCGCACGTCACGAGATCGTCGATGAGAACACCGATGTAGGCCTGATTGCGAGGGATGACCAGCGGTTCTTTGCCTTGTACTTGCAGTGCCGCATTGGCCCCAGCAATCAGACCTTGGGCGGCCGCTTCTTCATATCCGGTCGTCCCATTGATTTGTCCGGCGAAAAAGAGCCCCAGGACTGCCTTGGTTTCCAGCGACGGCCACAGCTGGTCAGGTGGGCAGAAATCGTATTCGACTGCGTACCCATACCGCATGATTTGAGCGTTTTCCAAGCCGGGAATCAGCTTGAGCATGTCGTCTTGCACGTCGCGCGGCAGGCTCGTGGAGATGCCGTTGATATACACTTCGTGTGTATGTCGTCCCTCCGGTTCCAAAAACAACTGATGTCGATCTTTGTCCGCGAATCGTACGACCTTGTCCTCGACGGATGGACAGTAACGAGGGCCGCGCGACTGAATCTGGCCGCTGTACATCGGCGCGCGATGCAGGTTGGCCCGAATCAACGCATGCACTTTCTCATTGGTATAGGTGATGTAGCACGGGAGTTGGTCGACATGAAATGCGTCCGACAAGAACGAGAATGGGCGCGGTTCAAGGTCACCCGGTTGCAGTTCCGTCTGGTTGAAATCGACAGTGCGGGCATTCACACGGGGCGGAGTACCGGTCTTGAACCGATTCACGCGAAATCCAAGCCGATGGAAGGCTTGGCTGATTCCAGCGGTGGTCCCTTCGCCGCCACGGCCACCCGGGGTTTTGGCCTCGCCGGTATGCATGACGGCCTGCAAAAAAGTTCCGGTCGTGATGACGACGGAACGAGCCCGATACACGACGTCGCCGCGAACCCGGACCCCAGTGACGCGGTGCTGTTCACCGACTTGGTCCACCAGGATGTCTTCAACAATCTCTTGACGAAGGGATAAATTAGGCTGCTCTTCGATGAGCCGTTTGACCTCTTGCTGGTACCCCTTCTTGTCCGCCTGAGCCCGCGGGCTATGCATGGCCGGGCCTTTTCGCAGATTCAGCATGCGGAATTGAATTCCCGTGGCGTCGATGGCTCTACCCATCACACCGCCAAGGGCATCGATTTCGCGAACGATCTGTCCCTTGGCCACACCGCCAATCGCCGGATTACAGCTCATTTGGGCGACGGTATCGAGGTTGGTGGTCAGGAGGGCGACGCGTGCTCCGATCCGCGCCGCCGCCGCTGCCGCCTCCGTTCCCGCGTGCCCGGCGCCGATTACGACCACATCAAATTCGTATTGGACGGAAGTCATGCGACCATCCTACGAGCCGCATGACGATTCAGAAAGGCACCGTGGCCGCGTCTCTCCGAGACGCGCGGCCCTAGGGGTGTGTGACCGTTTGTGGCGCCAGGGCTCGCGTCTCGTCGGAGAGACGCGGCCACTAATTACTTCGCGCGCTCGATTCCAGCGCGATTGCTGAGGATCCAAAAACGCTCCTCGGGCAGGATCATTGAAGTAATCCACAAGCCGAATTTGTCGCCGACCTTAACCGCTTCACCGAGGGCGACTTTCTGACCGGAGATTTCCAATGCGAGAGTGTCCTCGCACGGTTTATTGAAATGAATGATGGAGCCGGGACCAATGTCGAGCACGTTCTGGACCGGTTGCTTCGATTCGGCCAGCGTAACCATCACTGGCACTTTGATTTTAAGCAGACTACGCGAGTAGGACGGCAATTGAGCAATGCCATCCTCCAGCTCTTCATACTCGATTTTTGGTCTTCGTGGCGAGCTAGGTGGTGGCGTTGCCGCAGCGGCGGCCGACGACTCATGCTCAGTCGCCTGATTCGCTGATTTGGGCATCATCGCAGCAGCTGTCTGATCCTCGGCGGCCGTCGCGGAGGGCTGCGCAGGATTAGCGGATGGAGTTGTTGCCTGGTCGATGGGGGAAGCAGCAGCGGTTGCCGTGTCGGAGCGAGTGGGTTCAGCCTCGGCGGCTACGAGTTCATTCAAAGCCGCGTCCGCTTGGGACGCCGGCCATATGAGCGACAGGATTCCTGACTCTGTGCCGCTTTGAACTTGAATTGCGACGCGCGCGGCGTTAGCCGAAAAACCAGCGCGGCGCATCGCGGCACCGAGATCGCGCACATACCTCGCTGTCCCGTCCGTGGTGGAAAACGATTCCGGCAGCAACAGCATGCCGAGCTCAACCGCTAATGTGGCGAGCTTGCCTTTTCCAGTGGTATCCGGCTGTCTGCACCAAGCCGGAACTAGTCCGCCGGATTCTGGCAGCACGACCAACGCCGACTCAGTCCCAACGCGCAGCGCCAGAATCAATCCCGCACCGCCAAACTCCGCCGGCAGTTGATCGACATTAAACGCGCCAGATTCACCAACTGTTAGTTCGGCGGCTCCGTCAAACGTGCGGCGAAATGCTAGTGCGGCTTCGCCCTGTCCAGCCTGACAGGCCGCGACAACCTGCTCGATGATCTCACGGTCGAATGAAGCCATATTGCCACTGGGGTTGCGTGGACTGGACAAGCCAGGCGCTGTTAAAGGGCCTTGATTGCCTGCGTAGGATGGCCTTCCAGGGCCGTCCCGGGACGATCTGCGATATTGGCGACGGCCTTGGAAGGCCATCCGTACTATTTCTAGAGCAGAGCCTGGCCTGGGTGGACCGAGATCCAGCGCGTCGGCATCCTTTATCGGTTCGAGTTGCGTTAAACTTTGACTATTCTCCCCAGGTAGGAGACTTTATGCGCTGGAATCCGGTCGAGACAATCGCGCGCAAGCGCGATGGCGCGGTGTTGTCTGCCGAAGAGATCGCGGAGTTTATCGCTGGCTTTCTTCGCGGCACGGTGCCCGATTACCAGATGTCGGCGCTGGCGATGGCGATCTATTTGCGGGGGATGGAGCCGAGCGAAACAGCGGCGCTGACCGACCGGATGCTTCATTCGGGCGTGACTCTGCAATGGCCAGTGAAAGCTCCACCGATCGTCGACAAGCATTCCACCGGTGGAATCGGCGACAAGGTTTCGTTGGTGCTAGCGCCGCTTCTCGCCTGCTGCGGCGTCTGGGTGCCGATGATTTCAGGTCGGGGGTTGGGACCGACGGGTGGGACACTCGATAAGCTGGAAGCAATTCCCGGCATTCGCACGAATCTATCGCTCGATGAAATCCGTCGAGTTACGGAAGAGATCGGCTGCGTCATCACCGGCGCGACCGGCGAGATTGCCCCAGCTGACAGCAAACTCTACGCGCTGCGCGACGTGACCGCGACCGTGGCGTCGATCCCACTCATCACAGCCAGCATCATGAGTAAAAAGCTGGCCGAAGGGCTGCAGGCTTTGGTGCTCGATGTGAAGTGGGGCAACGGTGCGTTCATGAAAACGCTCGACCAGGCCCGCGCGCTGGCGCGATTGATGGTCGCGACCGGCCAACGCATGCGAGTTGCTACGACCGCGCTGCTGACCGACATGAACCAACCACTGGGACGCATGGTTGGCAACGCCGTCGAGATCAACGAAACGCTCGGCACCCTGGCGGGATGTGGATACAAGGATTTAGTGGAAGTAACGCTGGCTTTGGGAGCGGAGTTGCTCGTATCGGCTCGCCGGTCGAATTCGGTCAGTGCGGCTCGCGCGGAACTGCAGCGTCATATCGATTCGGGAGCAGGCTGGGAAAAGTTTGTCAAAATGGTCGCAGCTCAGGGTGGATCGCTCGATGTTCCTCTGGCAGTCGCACCAGCCACCGAGTTCGCGGCCGAACGGTCTGGCTGGCTTGTGCGAATCGAGACGGAAAAGCTCGGTTGGGCGGTGATCGACATGGGAGGTGGCCGCCGCAGGTTGTCCGATCCGATCGATCACTCGGTGGGCCTGCAGATGCTGGTGCGACTAGGCGACCCTGTGCAATCGGGCCAGCCGCTGGTCCGAGTGTTCGCCAAACCGGAAGCCGCGGCGCGAGCCCGCAAGTATCTGACCACCGCGTTCGAGATTGGTGACAAACCAATCCCCTCACCCGATCTCATCGTGGAGCGAATTGCCGAATGAGCCCCAAACAGCGTCAACAGTTGATTGATCAGGCCCTCGCCGTTCGCCTGCATGCCTATGCGCCGTACTCGCGATTCCTGGTTGGAGCGGCGGTGTTGACCGAAGCCGGCCAGATCTATGCCGGTTGCAACGTCGAAAACACTTCCTTCGGACTAACGATTTGTGCGGAGCGGTCCGCAGTGGCTCAGGCTGTTGCGGCGGGACAGCACAAGCTGTTTGCGGTGGCAGTTGCGGCGGCGAACGGCGTGACTCCCTGCGGGGCTTGCCGGCAAGTTCTCGCAGAGTTTGCCGACGATATGCCAATCTTGTTGATCGATCCCGATAATCCGACGGCTGTCGTGGAAGTGCGATTGAGTGAATTGTTGCCGCACCGTTTCTTGTTGCGCTCCAAGAGCTGATTCGCGAATCGCATCGCCTGGTCGCGGACAAACTCCCCGCAAAGACTCGTCGCAAACTGAAACTGAATGCCAATTCTTACTTCAAGTAGAGAATGCACTGGTCAATCGTCCCGGAACT
>CAZFLF010000657.1:0-4649 GCA_964519825.1 uncultured Pirellulaceae bacterium
GAGCGCAGTCGAAAGTGCAGATGCCAGACCCATGGTTTGCCCTCCCTGTCTAGCTCGTACTCGTCAATCAGTTTCACCGCGGAGGACTAGGGTCCCCCAAGGGTGAATTGGTAGGTTGGCCTTCCAAAGGCCGACCAAATTCCGACGGCCTTGGAAGGCCATCGTACGGGGGACTAGGCCGCCCGCTCAGCCGCGATCTCGCGTATGTTCTTGAGGTCGATCTTATTGTCACCAATGAACACCCGGATCACACGCTTCGACTCGTCGGTGTTGTCCTTCTCCATCGACACGCGGTCCACGACTCCTTCGACGTTTCTTGCATCATCTGTCAAAGCGCTGATTTGTTTGCCAATCAAGCTGCTGGCCGTCGAGACACTTTGGCCAAGTAGCACCGACCCGAGAGTATCGGAAAGCTGGTTGGTTGCGCTAATCTCGCGAATCTGGCCGATCTGCTGAATCATCTCGCTGTTTTCCATCGGGCTCAGCGGATCCTGGTTCTGCAACTCCGCCAGCAGCAAGTCGAGGAACTTACTCACGTCGACGTCGCGCAAGTCACTCGCGCCGCCGGAGCTGGGGTTTTGTCGAATCACATCGGTCGCAGCGGGGACTCGGGACATGTCAGGCCTCCTGCCTTAATTTGTGAGTTGTCTTAGACAATGACATTAAGTTGCCCAGTCGCGATTGCTCGCGGAATGGGACGAATTGAATCGGGTTCGCGCAATTCGCGGCCACTAGAGTCTGCCGAGGGTTGGCGCCGAGCTTCTTGGTCGTGCGGACTGTTCTGCTCAAAAGCTGGCGCGTCCCCGGAAGGTCGGCGATCGAGGAGATCGACGTCGAATCGTTCGATTCGCACGCCTTGTTCGGCCAGCCGATCGTGCAGCATTTGGACGTTGTCGAGCAACACCGTCCGCGCGGCGGGAGTTTCCGCTTCTAACCGCGCCGAGAGCGCGCCTTCGATGACGCGCAATTCGACCCGCAAAGCACCCAGTTCCGGCGGATGCAATCGCAATGTCACGGTTCCGCCTCGTGCTTCCGCGGCTTGAAACGCGCGCGCGACTCGATCCACCAGGCGCGCATGTTCGAGATCGGTGAGGGGGGAAGTTCTGGCCGCTCGTTCGCCCGGTTTGACGGCCAAATGCTGGGCGAATCGCATGTGCGGAGCGATCGGAGTCGATCCCTGGGAGGCCGACGTCGCGGGCGAAGGAACCGTCGCGGACTCGGTCGCCACGGGACCGCCTGGCAATTCCCCAAGCGCGATTGATTCGTCCAATTGCCTGAGCCCCGCCATCGTTTCCGGTGCGAGTTCCGCTGGAGACAAACTCCCCGCGGCAGCTAACGCGTCGACTCCACGTCCATCCTGCGAACCACGGTTACCGCGTTTGCCCACACGGGTTGCTCGGTCCACGTCGGAATCCGGCACTAGGGTGGTTGGATCGGCTGAAATGGTCCCGGTCGTTGGCTGCGATTGCACATCGACGGCGTCATTCGTCGAGGATTGTTCATTCGCCGTCAAGGATCGGTCGATGGCAGAATCCTTGGAGACTTGGCCTGCGGCTTCCCCATCCAGCGAAAGCCCGGTTTGCTTGGTGATGTCAGCCTGGCGCAACTTGTCATTCATTGCTGGCGCGGCGACCGTCTCCGGTTGACCGGAGTCCGGCACCCGGCCGTTTCGCTGACTCTTGCCCACTCCCTTCGACTTACCACTTTGCGGGGCGACCCGTTTCTTTGTCGCTGCTCGCGTTTCCGTATCGGAAGGTGAGCTCGTGACCTCCCCATCGCCGCTTGTCGTCATCTGCGCGTGGCGGAAACCGGTCTTGCGGCGAGTCGCGCCTGATAACTTTTCGTCGCGATTGGCTGCATGCGCCGGGCGCCCCTCCGACTCGTTATCCGAAGCTGGCGATTCGGAGGAAGGACTCTGCGCAAGATCGTCCTGTGGATCAGCCGGCAGTGCATCGGAGCCGGCTGACTGCGCGGGATCCTGAGAGGCGCTGTCGGCAGGTTCAGCCGGTGAGGACGCCTGCCTTGCTGGCTCGGGGGCTGGGTTTCTGGACGGGACTGGCGGTGCAGGTTGCGGCGGTTGCTGGTCAGCTCGCCCGTCGGAGCGCGAGGACTCGCTTCCGTGCGGCGTCGCGACTGGTGGTGCGGAATCAGAATTGCGCAAATGGAAGCCAAACGATTCCGCTGGCGGATGTCGCGACGCATCTGGCAGGACAAACAAACTGATCGAATCCGTGAGGGATGTGCGCGACGCGGTGTCCCACTTCAAGGGTTGCATGTTGGCACCTATGAATCATTCCTGGACGCGGAACTCTTGCAATTTGACACGTGTTGCCCGCAATACATTGACTTCGGGCATTCCCAGCCGAATTTGTCGCAGAATGTCCTGCAATCGCTGCGCGTCTGTATCCTTGAATTCGGC
The DNA here is from genome assembly GCA_964519825.1 of uncultured Pirellulaceae bacterium. GTDB lineage: Bacteria > Planctomycetota > Planctomycetia > Pirellulales > Pirellulaceae > CAZFLF01. The sequence continues at coordinate 2,420 of CAZFLF010000657.1, forward strand.
GACGATCGTCTTTCGCTTATCGACTGCCATATTCTTGAAGATCGTCACGATCTGGTTTAGCGCCGTTTCAGGAGGCACATCGGGCGAGTCGAGAATCTTCATTATTTGGTCCTTCGCCGCCTTCGGTTGCAGCGACTCAATCTGGTGCTGCAAGTCCCGCAGCGCCGAATCGGAGGCCCCTTTCCGCAGAATGGCCCACTCTTGTTCGAACCGATCCTTCACCACCGTGTATCGGCCCTTTTCTTGGTCCAACAGCACCGCGAGTTCGCTCATGTCCGCCAACCCCTTATCGAACGACATCTCGCGCAGGTCGAGATCGAGGCTGGTCAGCATGCGCGCCTCCTGGACTTCGGCGAACGAGACCATTTCCTTTTTGACGGGCTGGGCTTTCGCCGAGAGCTGTTCGTAAAGTTCTCTCACCGGAATGCCATAGGCGACGGTGAGCAGATTGTGTGCGGTTCGAGCGTTCAGCAATTCCCGCTGCCACAGCACTGACAGCAGCCCAGCCTCGGCCAACAGTGTGGCGATACTGAAGAATACAAACACCGCTTTCAGCCGCCGCCAGAAACTCATGGCCGCGTCCCCGACAGTTTGGTGGAGCGTTCATCCAATTCGCCGATCTCCACCATAATGCGGTGAAGCAGCTTCCGTTCGTCTTCCGTTTTGAACTCCGCCAGAATCTTGCGGAGCTTATTATCCGGGAGCGTTTTGATAAGTCCGACGACATCCTTCATCACGTTGTCTGCCGGATCGATCGGTGCCGCGGTAAGCATTGAACGCAGGATGTCCTTGGCTTGCTTCGGAGTCGCAACTTCTACGGTGATCTGCAGTTCTCGCAACGCGGTGCTCGCAGTTTCGGTTTCCAATTGATCCAGCAGGGACTCAAAGCCGTCCCGTGCAGTGACATATTTCTCGCGATTGCGTTTGAGCGTGAGGGTAACGCCTTTAATGTCATCCGCGCTCTGCGTGATGGTGGCAGCTCGTTCCGCCAACTGCGGCGTTTTCTTCACGCGGTCCGCCAAGATTTCCTCGCGAGTTTCCGGTTCGGCGGGCTGCGGATTGTTTTGCTTTGGGGGGGCGAGATCGAGCGGATCGAGTCCATAGAGTACCCCCGCGTACCGCACGATCTTGTCATGAGTCAGCGTGCCGCGCGACCAGGCCAGCCCTAGTCCGGCCACCTGCGCAGTGACGGTCGCCGCGCATCCCAGCACGAACACAGTGGCCAGTAATCCCAACAGTTTTCCCATGGCTTCCCTGCCAGTTCAGTCCCTTTACCCTCGAATCGTTTCGCCTGACTTCTTCTGCCCGATTTCGTCGAAAACTTTCTGTTCATGTTTCTGTACTTCCGACCGAAACGCAGCGGCTTGCTTGTCGCGCAGCTTTTCCAACATACGAACTTGCCGATCGGCTTCCACGAGAACCTGACGGCGACGGTCAACTTCCGCGCGGACTTGGGCCATTCGTTCGGCAATCATCACGGCTTGAGTCCTTAATTGCAGTGTGTAACGTTGCAGTTCCAGCAACGAGTCGACCAAGACCTCGCCCGGCGACGAGGCGGCTCGCACTTGGGTTTTCGCTATCGTAATCTGGACGGTAACGCCGTCCGCCTCTCCCTTCAAAATCCGTTCTGCCTCCATTGCCTGAGCCAATTCGATCTGCCGCTGCCGTCGTTCGCTGTCGCGAAGTTTGAGCAGAGTCGCCAGTCGGAATTGGAAGAGGGGCATGGTACGTTTCGTTAATTCTGTGAGTGGGAATCAAACGTGCTTCGGCCTTCCGTTCGCGGAGCGACCGGGCCGCGTTGCTCCGTTACGCGTATGCCGAAGTACGTCGACTTTGCGCATCCACTTATCCTTTCGGCGATATCTTCTTTCCCACGCCGGCCTTCGCTGCCAGCTTGACCAACTCCGCCTGGGCGGATTCCACGTTGGCACATTCGGTCACTTTTTGCTGCAGAAACCGGTTGATTTCCTCACGCAACGCGATCGCTTGATCGACGATCGGATTCGCTCCCGAGCGATAAGCGCCAATGGAAATCAAATCCTCATGGTCACGGTAAGCGGCAAGCAACTCCTTGATTTTCAGGGCCACCTCGAGTTGCTCGGGCGAGGTAATTGCCGGCATCACGCGGCTGATGCTCTCCAGGACGTCGATTGCCGGGTAATGACCGCGGGCGGCAATCTTGCGCGAGAGAACCGTGTGTCCATCGAGCAATCCTCGCACGGTGTCGCTA